>CAWVWD010000758.1:0-1990 GCA_963933585.1 uncultured Saprospiraceae bacterium | reverse complement strand
ATAGTCCTTACTAAAATCATTGCTGTGAATAATGAATGTTCTATTATTGTTGATATTATTGTTGATAGTCATAGCCGTATTAACAAGCGGGACCGTTTTGTAAAACGTACAACTCGAAAACACCCATAACATTGGTATCAATGTACTAAACACCATTTTTTTAGAAAATGTAGCTTTCATCTTTTCTGGTTTTAGAACTTAGAATAGCAGTACAGTTAACTCATTATCAATTGTAAAATACTCTAAATCGGTTTTTAATAAAAATTTTTCATTTATCATAATTGACTAATAAAATATTAAAAATAAGTCAATTGTCAATATAAAATATTAAAAATATTAAAAATGTTATCAATATATATCTATAACTCAACAAAAAAATGTTATTTATTAAACTAGTTTAATTCCTAGAAAAATATTTATGTTAAAATTTAGAGTGTATGGTTGAGATTTAGGCAATAAATACACTGTAAAATATAACCAAAAAAGTGATTTTAAAAAATATTGTAACTAAAAAAGATATAAAAAAGATTGTTTTCTATCTAAACTTTTTTAAATTTGTCGCAGTGAATTTTTTACCTTCATTTTGATTTTAACTTTTATTAAAAATGATTTGGACAGAAACTCAAATCCTACAATTAGCACCTGACGCTCCGACTGCAAAACGTGGTCAAGCCTTAGCTTTTATGGGAAAATGGATGGCTTTACGTACTGATGCGAATTCGATTTGGGGCGAATGTAAAGGCAGCGGAAAAAACCCGTACTTTGTCCAAATGGATCTTGTAAATCCATCCTTTAAATGCTCTTGCCCTGCCCGAAAATTTCCTTGCAAACATTCTATCGCATTAGCCTTATTATATGTTCGAGGTGGCGAAGGTTTTATGATAGAAGAACCACCCGAAGCCGTCAAAACTTGGATAGAAAGTCGTGCTAAACGTTTTGAAAAAAAGGAAGAAAAGGTTGATGAAGTATTAGCGAAAGAATTCGCAGAGAAAGTAAAAGCGACCGAAGAACGAAAAGAGAAAACACTTGATGCTCGAATCGAAAATATTCAAGATGGTTTACCGGAATTAGAAACTTGGTTATTAGATACGATTCGGGAAGGTATCGCTTCGATTGAAAAAGATGCATATCAAATCTGTGAAGATATTGCCACCCGAATGTCGGATGCAAAGATGAAAGGCATGGCAACTCGAATTCGTGAAATTCCACTAATGGTCGGTGCTTCACCGAATTGGATTGAGAAAGTAACGACTCGTTTAGGCGAATTATATTTATTTATTAATGCCTTTCGGCAATACGAAAATCTACCAGAAAACCTGCAAGAAGAACTTAAACAAACCGCAGGAATTAATATTAAAAAAGAAGAAATTAGAACAGACGAAGGCGTTTTGGATAATTGGTTAATCTTAGGAAAATCAGAAGGACAAGACGAAGTCAATCCAAAGATTTACTTTCGTAAAATATGGCTTTGGGGAACAAAACACAAACGTCCAGCCATGATTTTAGAATACAATTTCGGTTCGGCAAGTTTTCCAAATTCCTATATTTTAGGCACACAATTTACAGGCGAATTAGCTTTCTACCCAGGAACTTTTCAGCTCCGTGCTTTAGTCAAAACACAAGGGCAAACAGGCGGATTAATTGAGATTTTTCCCGGTTATGATGATTTTGAAAAATTCCTTTTGGCTTACGCCAATGCCGTTTCTGAAAACCCGTGGTTACGCAGTTTTCCATGTGTTTTATCCAATGTTCGACCAATGATTGAAAATGATGAATTAATCATAGCAGACAAAAATGCTAAAATGGTGAAAATTGAATCAGATAGAGAGCATGTGATGGGTTGGAAATTAATTGCGCTAAGCGGCGGAAATTCAATGGATATTTTTGGAGAATGGACAGGCGAAAGTTTAGTGCCGTTGAGTGCTTGTGTGGATGGGAAGTTTGTGAGTTTGGCGACTTAAACGTACGGAATCAAAAAACCAAATAAAGA
>CAWVWD010000757.1:0-2000 GCA_963933585.1 uncultured Saprospiraceae bacterium | reverse complement strand
AACATTGAAGGACAAACAACTGCAGGATATATTCCACCGAGTGATACAGATATAGATAATGATGGTTTAGATGATGCTTATGATGCGAATACTTCCAGTAGTGATCCAATATTAAGTATAGGAATTCTACCTGTCAATACAGATGGAATAGATGACCCGGATTATTTAGATTTAGACAGCGATAACGATAATCTATCGGACATCGAAGAAAATGGAAGTACTGTAAATATACTTTCAGGTAATGATATCGACGGTGACGGTTTAGATGATTATTTTGATGATAATAATAACTCTTGGGATGTAAATGATGGCGTCAATGATCCAACACCTACAAATATGGGTGATATCGATAATGATGTAGCAGCAGATGGAAATAATGCGGTTCCTTTAATATCAGATTTAGATTATCGGGATAATAGTGAAAACTGTAACGATGCAGTTGATAATGATAGCGACGGTTTGATTGATTGTGATGATCCAGATTGCAGAGTAGTTGCACCAGCAGGAATTATTCGCAATTAATAGAATTATAAAAATTATACATTAGTGAAGCGGAAGTAAATAAGCGACCGATTATAGCAAAGTTGTTCTTTCTCGCTTCACTAAAGGTATAAATTAATTGATAGGTACGGATATAAGCAGGTAAGCTTAAGTAGTGAACTAAAGGAGCAAAAATTAAATAATCTACTCAAAGTTTCGTTTCTCAAATTTGTCTTGGACGAATATAACCTTTTGAGGAATATCGGATTATGCTAAAAACCTTATGTGAAGTATAAAATCAAATTTATAGAAATATGGATAGGTTATCTATTTTTTGTGCCCTAACTATTAAAACTCAACCTTATTTCGTGTCACCTTTTAAAAAAAAAAGATATTTGTATAAATTGATTTATGCATCTATTTTCTGTATCGCAGAATAAAAAATAGCTTCGTTTTAATTAGTTGTTTAGTTGTGCTGGCTCACTCATTAGCTTAAATGAACCTATCTATAACAATAATCAGTTTTTAATATATCTTCAAAAATGACCATTTTTTACTTGATTTCTATAAAAAAAATCTATATTGTATTTAGATGAAGATTCAGAATAGAAAATATTATCAAGTAATAGCATGGACATTAATACTTTTGGTATTAATGACTTCCGTGTCATTTACTGTTGATACACACTATTGTGAAGGCGAATTACAAAGTATTAGTATTTTGGGTAAGGCTGAACCTTGCCAAAAAGCAAATTCAACAAAAGAAGTTTACTGCCCTGTGCACAAAAAAGTGATGGTCATGGACGAAAAAAGTGGTTGTTGTGAAAATAAAACCATTTTAGTTGATTACGATGAGGATCTAAAAGATATAGATTTTATAATTCCGATTCCTCCACAGCTACAACAATTTGTAATTGCCTATATTTCGGTCTTTCATACCAAAGTAACGATTGACAAAGAACCTGTTCAAGCGTTTACTTATCAACCGCCACTTATTTCGAGGGATATCTGTCTCTTGTCGGAAACTTTCCTCTTATAGAATTTACATTGAAAATAACATAGTTGGATAAAATTGAACGTATTAGGCAACGCCTAATATGTCACTTCTAATTTATAATTATTTATCAATGATAAATTCAATCGTAAAATTCTTTTTAGAGAACAAGCTCGTTGCTTATTTGCTATTAATATTATTTGTGGGTTGGGGTTTAGCCTCCGCTCCATTTGACTTTAATATCAAAAACTTACCTCGAAATCCCGTAGCGGTAGATGCAATTCCTGACATTGGCGAAAACCAACAAATTGTTTTCACGAAATGGATGGGAAGGTCGCCACAAGACGTCGAAGATCAAATTACTTATCCGTTGACGACTGCCTTATTAGGTATTCCAGGCGTAAAAAGTGTACGAAGTAATTCTATGTTTGGCTTTTCAAGTGTCTATCTTATTTTTAATGAGGAGGTAGAATTTTATTGGAGTAGAAGCCGCATTTTAGAAAAACTAAATTCCCTGCCTTCGGGA
>CAWVWD010000756.1:0-2003 GCA_963933585.1 uncultured Saprospiraceae bacterium | reverse complement strand
AAAAATGCACAACTCCTTTTGAATTTAATCAATCAACTCCTTGACTTATCTAAATTGGAAAGTGGTAAAATGGAACTGGAAATCGTCCGTGGCGATATTATTCATTATACCCAAACCTTACTGGAGAACTTTCAACCTTTGGCTGATAAAAAAGAGCAAACGTTAGACTTTATAAGTCATCAAGCAATATGGGAAACTAATTTTGATGAAAAAAAATGGCAAAAAATTATTTTTAATCTCTTATCTAATGCGATTAAATTCACCTCTAATCGTGGCACGATACAATTAACCTTAGCAAAAAAGATACTTGATGGACAGGACATCATTCACTTAATGGTACGGGATAACGGTATTGGAATAAAAGCAACCGATAAAGAAAAATTGTTCAATCGCTTTTATCAAATTGATGGTACAAGCACTCGTATGCAAGAAGGTACAGGAATCGGATTAGCATTGGTCAAAGAATTGGTAGAACTCCAAAATGGAACAATTTCAGTCAGTAGTATCGTTGGTCAAGGAACAACTTTTGAAGTGATACTTCCTGTTTCTGAAGCAATAAATGTATCACCGCTATCTATTCCGACACTGACAGAACAACAATTATTACTATCCGTAAATGATATTTCCCAAGAGCAAAAAGAAGTCGTATCAACCGCAAATACTAAAAAATTAGACTTACTTATTATTGAAGACAATAAAGAAATTCGTCAATATATCGCTCATTGCTTAGACCAATCAAAATACAATATTATAGAAGCAAGCGATGGGGAAGAAGGTATTGAAAAGGCCTTGGAGTTTGTTCCAGACTTGATTATTTCCGATGTGATGATGCCTAAAAAAGATGGATTTGAAGTCATTGAAGCTATCCGAAACGAAATCAGTACGTCACATATTCCATTGATTCTATTAACCGCTAAAACGGCTTTAGAAAGTCGTCTAAAAGGATTTGAACGTGGTGCGGATGCTTACTTAACCAAGCCCTTTAGTCCAAAAGAATTGGCGTTACGTATTCGTAAATTGATAGAAATTCGTCAAGGCTTACAGCTACGTTATCAAAACGGCAACCATCAAACCGATTCCACCAATAAAGGTTTTGCTCGTGAAGACAAATTTATCATCGAACTTAAAACCTTCATCATGGAAAACCTTGCTGAACCCGATTTGAAAGGTGATAAAATTGGTCAGCACTTTGGGTTGAGCCGCACTTCACTCTATCGAAAACTAAAAGCCTTAACCAATCAATCTGTTACCGAATTTATTCGGACTCAGCGATTAATTAAAGCGGCTGAACTGTTGAGTATAGGAGAACTCACTATTTCAGAAGTAGCTTACCATACAGGCTTTTCTTCACCGAGTTATTTTGCACGGGCTTTTAAAAAGCAGTATGGTAAAGCACCTTCGGAGATGAAGTAATACTAATCTTGAGTGAACCTTCTCTTTATTCAAAAAAGAAAGTCAGTCCAAATCAATGGACTGACTGAATAAATTTCCTCCGAAATGAATCGGAATGCAAAAAAGTTATATATCTACTTCACAAATTGCGTTGTAACTACTTGCCCGTTTACTTTTTGTAATTGAAGGATATAAATGCCTTTCGGTAAGTCACTTGTATTAATTGTTGTCAATGTTTCCTCATTGTTCAATTGACGAATCGGTTGACCGAGTGCGTTGAAAATCGTAATATTACCAACGCCTTCACTTATCGTCAATTCATTTTGAACAGGATTTGGATAAATTGCCATTGTTTTATCATCGCTATTTCCAAATACTACATTTCTAATATCGCTGTATTCAAACTGTCCATCAAAATCCATTTGCTTTAAGCGGTAGTAATTAATACCTGTTGTCGGTTCTTCATCTACGAAAGTATAGTTTTGAGTTTCAATCGTTGTACCCTGACCTTGTACGAAACCTAAAATTTCCCAGTTTCTACCCTCTGCACTACGTTCTACCTCGAAGCCTTCGTTGTTTTCTTCCGTAGCCGTTTGCCATTGTAGTAAGTT
>CAWVWD010000755.1:0-2003 GCA_963933585.1 uncultured Saprospiraceae bacterium | reverse complement strand
GATAAATGTAGCGTTTTTTTATAAATTTTTTCTCGAACTAATTTATCAAATTTTTCTAATTGTTGAATGTTTTGAATGTTCGTTTTATATTTTTCATTGAAATAATCTAATAAATCGGACTGTTCGTCTGCTGATTTCTCAGAAAAGTAACGAATATATTTTGGTGATAAACGAGCAAAATTTAGAAAATTAAATAAAATAACGTGTTCAAAAAGATGTGATTGACATGTTGTGAAAATACCCTCGTGTGTTTTTACTTTTCCCTTAATAATGGTTTCCTCATCTAAATAAATAAGATTCGTCCGAATAAATTTATACAATAAATCTACTTGTAGAAATTTTCCATCTTCAAAGTAAATAAATAGCTGAATCATGGATGATTTTCGACTTTCCTTCCAAGCTGAAATACCTTTAAACATTTTCAATTGACCAAGAATTTTTTTCAAATTTCCTTGGCGAATCAAAATATCTAAATCCGAACTCTCGGCTACATCAAAAACGGAATGTTCAATAAATTTCAATAAAACATAATCGTATTCGGTAAGCGTATCGAATAAAAAATTTGTGAATTTTAGGCGAAAATTATCCATATTATTAAGTTTAAGCGTAAAGATAAATAATTATGAAAGTCTAAAAAATAATATAAACCTGTGATGAGCAGGTAAGTGTAAATGAAAGTTCGTTAGAACCGTCATAGTTACTTTTTAAATTATAACTAATTAATTATTATTATTATACATTATAATAATAATTAATTAGTTAATTATTGACAATCAGTTAATTAGTGTTATATTAGGTGGCTATTCTAAGGTTATAATGGTTAATAGCGGCTACTTTAACGGCCGTATAGTATTTTACAAATATAGTAGATAAAGTAGCCGATACTGGAACACTCAAAAATTTGCAACGTTAGAAAAGTAGCTTTATATTAAAAGTATTCTTTAAAAAATTAAGATATATTATCATGGCAAAAATTAATGCAATTGAAGGAATTGGTCCTGCTTTCCAAGAAAAGTTAGAACGTGCAGGTGTATCAACGGTTGAAGGATTATTAGAAAAAGGCGGGTCGGATTCAGCTCGGGCAACATTAGCAGAAGCATCCGGAATTCCTCAAAAAAGAATTGATACCTGGGTGAGCATGGCTGATTTATTCCGTATCAAAGGAATTGCAAGTCAATTCGGTGAATTATTAGTTCGTTCAGGAGTCGGTTCTGTGAGTGATTTGGCAAAAGCTGACGCAACAGAATTACGTGCGGCTTTGGAAGCTACAAATGCTGAAAAGAATATGGTAAGAGTAATTCCGATTGTAGAGTCATTACACAAGTTCATTAAAGCAGCCGGAGAATTATAAAATTCACTAAAGTTTTGACTTGAATAAAAGTGAGGACTTCACAAGATGTGAAACCCTCGCTTTTTTAGTTTTAGTGGATTGAAAAATGATTTCCGAAAATATTACCTTCCTCTTCCTGTTTTTAAGTAGTTTTATCATTATAACTGAAAAGAGAAAAATTGACGAAGTCAATAAAAAAAATCTCAAACCCTATCTGCTGATTCGTTGGGTAGGTCTGTGGTAAATTAAAAGATAAAAACATGAAACCAATTTTTATACGTGCGGCTTTAGGTGGATTTATGGTCTTGGGCTTCCTCATTTTAGCGTACATCGGTGGTGCTTTTATGAGCGGTTTATTGGTGGTGTTAGGTATGGTTACGTTACTTTGGGTATTGTCGTTGTATCTTAAAGATTCGGGAATTGTCGATATATTTTGGGGATTTGGATTTGTCGTAATGGTCTGGTATTACTTCGGTTTAGCGACTGATTATGAATTTGATAATTTACGAGGTCAAGTACTTTGTGTCTTGGTTTCTATTTGGGGATTGCGCTTGACCTTTCATATTGGAAGTCGAAACATTGGCAAGCCGGAAGACTATCGGTATCAAGAATTTCGGAAAGAAGCCGGCGAAACCTATTGGTGGTTTTCCTTCTTCAAGGTGTTTTTATTACA
>CAWVWD010000754.1:0-2008 GCA_963933585.1 uncultured Saprospiraceae bacterium | reverse complement strand
GAATTAATGGCTAAATATGATAAAGGTGAAGACTCTATATTGGAAGATATAGCAACATTAAGATTCGCCGGATTTATCATTGAGACAGATAAAAAATATCGCTACGCTTTCAAAGAAAATAAACCTTATAAGCAACTCACGAATTTATTACACTTCTCAGAAGATGATAAGTTTTTATTGGAACGTGCAATTGATCAAGTGTCCCCACATACTAAAAGTGGTGACAGATTAAAACGAAAATTGGGTGCTTTATACGATTATCACAAATTAGGACACGCTTATTTGCGTAAACCTTATTTGACTAAATTAGATTTATTAGAAAAAGCACAAACAGAAAAAAAAGTCGTCACTTTAGAAAAATATCGTTCTTCAAATAGTAATAAGATTTCAGATCGTCAGGTCGAACCATTTTATATTAACCCTTCCGACGATAGTTTGCACGCCTTTGATATAGATAAAAAGGAATTACGTCATTTTAGAATTTCTCGTTTTAAAAGAGTGCTTTCTACCGAAACTGACTGGCAATACGAAGGCTTTCATCATATTAAATTAACCGACCCTTTTCGTATTAATGACGATAATCAAATTCCTGTTCATATCCGATTTGATGTTGGTGCTTACAATGAGTTAATCGAACGGTTTCCCAAAACAGAATTGCATATTGTAGAAGATGCAGAAGAAGGCGTTTATGATTTCCAATGTAGTGTAAATCATCGATTTCTTGGTTTAACCAATTTTATTTTAGGTTTTCACCATCAATTAGTAGAAATCGTTGAGCCTGAAATTTTGAGGGAACATATCGCTGCACAATTGGAAAAAATCAAAGAGAAATTGGATTATTAATCAACTTTTTTTAAGAAAATAGAAAAAAAATAGTCGTAGGGGTAATTTTCACCCCTACCTACCTACTCATATTTGCAGCATCAAAAGAAAACAGGTTTATAAGCTTGAGCAAATGAAAAATACGATTCAACCTTCTAAATCTACCAAAAAAAACAGATGAGAATACATTTAAAACTAACGCCCAATACTGAAACAGTTCCTTTCAATTATCAAGGACATTTGGTAGAACGATTTCACAAATGGCTGGGAGTAAATAGCGTACATGATGAATTGTCTTTGTATTCTTTATCATGGCTTTGGGGCAGTAAACCGAACAAAAAAGGTTTCCACTTTCGGAACGGCGGCGAATGGTTCATTAGTGCTTACGATGATGATTTAATCAAAAAACTGATTGATAGCATCATGAAAAACTCAGAAGTCGCCTTCGGAATGTCGGTACAAGAACTGACGATGCAAATGACCCCTACGTTTCAAGAAAAGGCTCACTTTCAAGTCGCTTCGCCTGTTTTTATCAAACGGAATATTGAGGACGAACAAAAGTTCTACTATCATTCTGATAAAGAAGCGAATGAACTCTTGACGGAAACGCTGCAAAACAAACTCAAAAAAGCAAAGCTAAATACGGACGTTCAAGTCCGTTTCGATGATACTTATCGCAATCCTCAAATTAGCGGCACCGTTTATAAAGGCAATCGCAAAAAAGGTTCGATTTGCCCTGTCATTGTAGAAGGTTCTGCAGAAGCAGTCGGCTTTGCTTGGAATGTCGGGATTGGGAATGGAACGGGAATGGGTTTTGGTGCTTTACGATAATTTTAAAAAATAGAATTATGATACAAGAAATAATAAACTTCGTAGATACACTTCCAAATGAGGTATTTACAAATAACCTACAACCAAAAGAAGGGCTCTACATCCTTTTGGATATTGATGAGCATGGAAATTTGGTAAACATCGATGAAGAGGGTAAAGTTGATAGTGAGGATATTGGTTTTTATTCCAAAAAGGATAAAGAATTATCTCCGCTAATAGAAAAGTGCTTACCGTTTTGGATGAGTACTTTACCTGTTTCTAATGCTAAAATATTTAACCCAATTAAAAAAGTATTTGGAAATACTTGTTCTCCATTCGCTTTTTCATTCAATAAGAAGAATTGGGAAAAATATGA
>CAWVWD010000753.1:0-2010 GCA_963933585.1 uncultured Saprospiraceae bacterium | reverse complement strand
AATAACCTTAATCACTTCATTCGCTTGCATCGAACCAATAATCCCAGGTAAAACGCCCAAAACGCCACCTTCTGCACAATTCGGAACTAAACCAGCCACAGGCGGTTCGGGAAATAAGTCTCGATAATTCACACCTCGAATTCCATCTTTTTGTAAATAATTAAACACAGAAACTTGACCTTCAAATCGGAAAATAGATGCAAAAACATTCGTCTTTCCCATCAAAACACAAGCATCATTGACCAAATATCGAGTATTAAAATTATCCGTTCCATCCGCAATTACCTCGAAATCCTTAAATATTTCAAAGACATTATTTTTATCCAAAAGCGTTTCAAAAGTCGTAATTTTAATCAACGGATTTAGCTTCTCTAATTTCGACTTTGCCACCAAAACCTTAGACTTTCCAATATCATCCACCGAATACAAAATCTGTCGCTGCAAATTACTTTCTTCCACTTTATCAAAATCCACAATCCCAATATGACCCACTCCAGCTGCTACCAAATATTGCAAAACAGGACAACCTAAGCCACCAGCACCAACGACCAAAACTCGTGCACGTTTGAGTTTCAATTGTCCATCCATTCCGAAGTTCGGTAAAACCAAATGACGTTGATAACGGTTTAGTTCTTTAGCGTTGAGTGTATTCATCGTTTTCATATTTTTATCAAAATTAAGGAAATTTTAAACGGTTTTGTGGAGGTTTTGAATTACGAAACCAAAAATCCCAACGATAAAAACGATATTTACACACACGCGATAAAATAATTAAAAACTAATAATTAATATTTAAGGAAATGCTTTACGACAATCACGGACGAATCATCAATTATATGCGTTTGGCAGTTACAGATAGATGTAATTTACGATGTTACTATTGTATGCCAGAAGAAGGAATTGATTACGTAAAGCGAAGTGAATTAATGACTTATGAAGAAATGTATCGCATCGTTTCTGCTTTCGCAAAACAAGGGATTTCAAAAATTAGAATCACTGGAGGCGAACCATTTTTGAGAAAAGATATGATGTCTTTTTTAGAAAAAATAGCGGCAATTCCTGAAATTAAAACCATCAATATTACTTCAAACGGAACGCTTTTAATGGATAAAATAGCGGATTTAAAACGTTTGGGAATTAATACCATAAATCTAAGTTTGGATACTTTAGATAGAGGACGATTTTTTAAAATTACCCGTCGTGACGATTTTCCAAAAGTGATGGAATGTTTAGAGGCCTTATTAGTAAACGGTTTCAACGTTAAAATAAATATGGTCGTTTTGGCGGAACAAAACGTGGAAGACATTATTCCGATGGTAGAATTGGCGAAAGCCAAAAACGTTTCTGTCCGATTCATCGAAGAAATGCCATTCAATGGGACAGAAGGAAAAGGTAATATTGAGTTTTGGTCGCACGTCAAAATTTTAGAAAAAATCCGTTCGGTTTATCCGGATATCGAGAAGTTAGAAGACGAAAGCTACTCGACTTCCATGAATTATAAAATTGCCGGATTTGCGGGTTCATTCGGAATTATTGCAGCATTTTCTCGTACATTTTGCGGCACTTGTAACCGGATTCGATTAACACCACAGGGTTTAATCAAAACCTGTTTATACGATAATGGCGTATTCAATGTCCGAGATTTAATCCGCAGCGGCGCAACGGACGAACAACTCACCGAAACTTTAGAGTCGGCATTAAGTCACCGAGCAAAAGACGGTTTTGAAGCAGAACAAAGACGTTTTCTAATTCCAGTCTCAGAGTCAATGGCGACGATCGGCGGGTAAGTTTTCGTACCGTCGGATTTATTCGATAAGTAATATTATATCGTAGAATAACATCACTTGGCGAATAAATTCGTCGTTACGTTACCGCTCGAAATCCGTTTTCCCACCACTTTTTTTCATCAGCTTCGTTTCTCGAATGACAATATCTTGCGAGAATCCTTTACACATATCGTAAATCGTCAAAGCGGCAACGGTTGCACCAGTTAAAGCTTCCATTTCGACG
>CAWVWD010000752.1:0-2011 GCA_963933585.1 uncultured Saprospiraceae bacterium | reverse complement strand
ACATTCTCTATTGATGTCCAAATCTTTGAAGCAACCGTCGCAATGCTGACACATGCGAATAGCTCTATCGAAGTATTTATTGAAGCTGATGATAATTTATTAATTGAGTTTCATGGTTGGGATTTAGAAGCAACCGCATTATTTAGTGGAAAAGGTGGAGAAAATAATTATTATCTAAATAAAGCATCAGAACGATTTAAGCGACTAAGTGACGAACACATTACTTACCAGATGAGTCATCTGAACCCAGATGATTTCAAAACCTATATGGATAAAATGCGTCAAAAAAAGTTAGCATTCTTACAAAAAGTAGAGCGTGAACTAACTTTTTCTCCTGCATTTGAAGCATATGCACAAGCAGACATTCATTATTGGTGGGCTCACTCATTGATGCAATATCGCTGGGAACATCCTTTTTATAATGACTTAGCTGCTCCAATGGATCTTCCTGATACCTACTTTTCTTTTTTAAATGAAATTGCGATTAAGAATGACGAAGCGGTTTGTAACCTACGTTATATTTACTTTTTAGACCAATATTTAGAATACAAAAACTCAAAAGATATCCGCTACAATAAATACGGCGCTCCGATTAGAGAAGATTATAGAGGTGCAAAAAGATTCTTGGAAGGAAAGGCAATGTATTATGTTTTAGCAAATGAAATATACATTAAGTGTAAAAATAAGGATACTTATTCCATTGGAAATGAAGTAGCAGAATTCTTGGAAGGTTGTCCTCATGATAATTATAAATCATTAGTAAAAGGAGAATACAGAAAAGCAAATGGGTTGGAAACTGGCGGAGCTGCTCCAGATTTCAATTTAGTGGATACGAATAACAAACAAATTCAATTAAGTGATTTCAAGGGAAAAGTTGTTTATTTAGATTTCTGGGCAACTTGGTGTGCACCTTGTACTTATGAGTTACTGAATAGCAAGAATTTAAAATCTCAATTCAGAGATAAGGACGTCATTTTCTTATATATTTCTTTGGATACAAATATGGATAACTGGCTTTCATTTTTACAGCGCCACAATCCAGAAGGCATTCACGTCTATGCACAAGGTGTTTATAATTCATCTGTTGCAGAGGAATATTCTGTGCGAGGTTTACCAAGTTTCTTCTTAATTGATAAAGACGGAAATTTAGCACGTGTTCCTGCAAAACGTTCAAGCGAGACGGGTGTTATTGCAGAGATTGAAGAAGTCCTGACAAGATAATTTTTTAAAAGAGATGCGATATAAAAAAATCGGTTGCAAGCATGATGCTTGCAACCGATTTTTTATTTTAGGTGAATATTTCAGCTATTTTAAATATACTTTCCATCTTATCCGACCTAAAGCATAATTTCATTTAAAATATATACCCGATAGAAAGACTTGCACGAGTTCCTACAAATGGAATAAATCCACCTCCTGCTGAAATTTCTTTAGAAATCTCATCCGGAACTAAATCAATATTGTTTAATATTGGAATATCATCTATAAATGCTTGTGTATCGGCTGCAAAGTCATTAAAAACACCATTATCATTAGCTCTAAAAGTACCTTTAGGACGATTTAATCCAAGTCCTAAACCAATGATATTCCAGCTAATTGTAAATTTATCTTGAACTACAAATTGATATCCAATTTGTCCTCCTAAGTTTATTGTAAATACGTTCAATTCTGCTGACGCATCAACAGAATTCCCTGTATTATCATTCGTATAGCTTCCTGTTAATTGAAAACTTCTATTTCCTAATTTAACATAAGGGGCAACATAAAAACCTTGTGGGGCATTTCCACTCGTATAAAAGCGATATTCGCCCGCAACATAAACTCCGCCATAGGTTCCTTCTCTAAACTCAAGATTATTATTTGCACCAATACTTTCGACTCTATCAAATATTGACTGAGGCACAGCAAGAGGTATTTGAATGCCCAGCTCTCCCAAGACGCTGCTTCTTTCTGATAGAACATATTCATATTCTAAATTGTTTTCCAAAGGATGACTGTAATCAACTATCAT
>CAWVWD010000751.1:0-2021 GCA_963933585.1 uncultured Saprospiraceae bacterium | reverse complement strand
GAACGTTTTGGCGAAACCGAAAAATCTTACGGACTTTTCAATCAATCGTATCGACCGAATCAAGTCCCACCTTTTGGCGTAATTTCAGAAACCGCTGGCGATACAAATCCTTATTTCGCAACTGGTGCTGGTGGAACTTTGCAAACGCTTTTGAATGGTTTTGGTGGTTTGGATATTACGGATAATGGTGTGGAACAGAAGTTCGAGGCAAGTTTGCCGAAGAATTGGGAAAAGTTGGTTTTGAAGGGAATTGGTGGTGAGGAGGTGGATTTTGTGATTGAGTAGATATTAATGTGAAGTTTTTTTTTGGAAAGCCCAATATTAAACATATTGGGCTTTTTGTATATTTAGCTTATATTGCATCATAATCAAAATCGAAATAAATCATGTTGACTTCGCTACATATAAAGAATTTTAAAAACCTTAAAGATTTCAAAATTAACTCACTTGAATGAGTGAATTTAATTACTGGAAAGAATAATACTGGAAAATCTTCTATTTTGGAAGCATTAGCTTTATATGAATCGAAAGGTGATATTGGTTTATTAACAAGCCTTTTGGAAAACAGAGGAGAGCCGAATAAAGCAGGAATAGTTACGGATAGAAAAGAAACGCTAAAAGCATTTTCTTCTATATATACAAACAGATATTTTGATGATACAATTATAAGGATTGGAGTAGCTGGTGATACATTAAAAGATGTTCTAACTTTAGAAATAAAAAATTATAAAGACGAATATTATACGAATGAATCAGGAGACGAAGTTCATAAACGTATTTTTGTAAATGATAATAAATATAATATTGGATTGAAAATAAATTTTAACGAGTCGTCTGATTTGATTAAAATTAATAGACCTTTTGAGCGCATTAAAAGTACTTTCAGCCAAGAAGACAAAAAAGGTATTTTCCAATTTATCAATCCACGAGACATTGATAAAGAACAAAACAGTTTACTTTGGGATAACATCATACTGACAGATAAGGAAGAAGCTGTTATTAAAGGATTAAAAATAATTGAGCCGAATGTAGAACGGATTGCTTTTATAGAGGAAGGAAATTGGAATGGTCGTTTCCCTGTAATCAAAGTAAAAGGCGAAAAGCAAGTTTTACCACTCAAAAGTATGGGTGACGGAATCAATCGTATTTTGACGATAATTTTGGCTTTGGTAAATGCAGAAGGTGGAATGTTGTTAATTGATGAATTTGAAAATGGTTTGCATCATACCGTTCAAGAACAACTTTGGAAAATGATTTTTTTATTGGTGGAAGAACTTGATATTCAAGTATTTGCGACAACACATAGTGAAGATTGTATTCGAGGTTTTGAAAATGTATTGAATGATTATGATATTGAGACGAATGGAAAACTAATTCGGTTAGATAAAAAAGGTGATGAAATTGTTCAAGTAGAATTTGATAAAGAAGAGCTAAAAGTAGCAACCGATTTTGGTATTGAAATTAGATAATCCATGAAAGTACACGAAAGTTTCCCGAAGCAAAAACTATTAGTTGAAGGTAATGATGATAAACATATTATTTGGGCTTTGTGCCAAAAATATAAGCTATCTCATAATTTCGATGTGATTGATACCGTTGGAGTAGAAAATATTTTCAAGCAAATTCCTATTCGTTTCAAACAAGCTGATATTGAAACAATCGGAATTATCATTGATGCTGATACTAATATTCAAAACCGATGGGTTTCCATTAAAAATATATTGGAAAAACAAGGTTTAAAAGTTCCTGAAACTTGCCCAGAAAAAGGTTTGATTGTTCAAAACGATGATATAAAAGTTGGTGTTTGGCTAATGCCAAATAACGAAACCAATGGAATGATTGAAGATTTTATCCGTTTTCTCGTTCCGTCAGATGATAAATTATTACCCATAGTAGAAACACATTTAGACAATATCGAAAGTCAAAACCTCAACCTTTATACCGATGTTCATCGCTCAAAAGCATTGATACATTCTTGGTTAGCCGTTCAAGAAACACCTGGAACGCCAATGGGATTAGCA
>CAWVWD010000750.1:0-2021 GCA_963933585.1 uncultured Saprospiraceae bacterium | reverse complement strand
CTGCTCTATCTAAAAAATCTTTTTCATCTAATTCGCCATCATTCTTCAAATTCGATAACGTAATTTCCGTCAAAACTTTCGTTTTTCGAGGTTCGACATCTGATTCCGCTTTGAACTGTTTCGTCGATACTTTCAACATATCTTCATTCACCAAAGTTGCGGGACGGAAACTACCTCGAAGTACCAACACATTTTTACGATACAAAAATTCCGAAGCGTGAACAGGTTGCCCTTTTTTATCAAACATCGACACATCACAAAGTCCATGTTTTACCAAATATAACGGCAAAAGTCGATTATCCAATTGCTCAAAAGCAGGACCCGTCATTCGAACCATATCAACTTGAACACGACCTTTCAAACTATCTACCAATGATTTACAAAACGTTTCAGGATCATTATAATATCGAAACACCGCATAAACCAAATTTACACCCAAAACGCCAATTGCCTGCTGCTGCAAACCATTAGAATTATCCAATAATTTCACGTGAAGCACGACATCATTAGAATCCCCATTCGGTTCTACTTGAAACCGAATTCCTAACCAACCATCGCCTTTAATCGTTTTGTGATAATTAATTGCAGCAACTGTATCTGCGAAAGCAAAAAACGTCGTATCAGGACGTTCATCCGTCAAACGTTCCTCTAATAATTCATATTCATGATTCAACATTTTATAAAGTCGAGCTTCACAAACGTAGCGACCAGTAGGTTCAGAACCATAAATTTCGTCACTATATACCTTATCGTAAGCCGACATTGTTTTCGCAATCGTCCCTGCCGCAGCACCAGCTTGAAAAAAGTGACGAGCGACTTCTTGTCCCGCACCGATTTCCGCAAAGGTGCCATAAACGCGATCATCCAAATTAATTTCCAGTGCCTTTTGTTCCGGTTCTAATGCTAAGTGCTTCATACTAAAACTAATATATTTTTGAGTTGAAAGGATTTCAAAATTTTATAATAATGGTTAATTCTATTTCTACAAAAGTAAGGATTTTTAAGGATGAAACGAATTGATTTAAGTCATCACTTTCTCCAATTATCAATTGTCAATTGTCAATTATCAATTATAACCGCGGAAACCTCAATCTCCACCAATAATCTATCATCAATCAGGCGACTCACCTCCACCATTGTTGCCGCAGGTTTTATTGTTTTAAAAAATGCACCGTGTGCTTTTCCAATCGCTTCCCACTGTGAAATATCTGTCACAAAGATTCGAGTTCGAATCACATCAGACATCGACGCACCAGCTTCTTCCAATGCCGATTTTATTTTATTAAAAATAAATATCGTTTGAGCGTAAGCATCATTTTCGCCAATGATTTGGTCGCCATCCATAGCCGTTGTTCCCGCAACTTCGATGATATTACCAATTCGTACCGCACGAGAATAACCCACAATATCTTCCCATTTTGCTCCAGATGAAATATTTTTTCGCATTATATTTTTAATATTTGAATACTAATTTTCACAAATTACATTGTTTTTAATTAGAAAAAACTTGTAAGATTAGTGAGAATTAGTATCCTGAAATTTAAATATTTCCAACTTATCCTGACCAATTATTTTCGTTTCAATCGGTTCATTTTTCGGTAAATTCGGAGCAGCAATTCCATCTTCTAAATAACAATTACCGGTAAAAACTCTGGCTTCGTCCCAAAGTCCTTTTTCAATAAAACTATTCAATAAAGTCGCTCCACCTTCCACGATTAGCGAATTAATTTTTAAATCAAATAACGCTTTTAACATCAATTCAATAGCTGAATTTTTAAAAACTTTCGTTTCTGCTTTATCGTCAAAAAGATTCAAATTCAGATTTAATTTTCCTTTCGTATCAATCACCAAACGCAATGGGTTTTTCCCATACCAAAGTCGATTCGTCAAACTCGGATTATCAATCGCAGCCGTATTCGTTCCGACCAAAATCGAACCTTCCTCATTTCGCCACTTATGAACTAATCGCTTTGATTGTGAACCAGTTATCCACACTTGTTTATTTCGTTTACCAATAAAAC
>CAWVWD010000749.1:0-2021 GCA_963933585.1 uncultured Saprospiraceae bacterium | reverse complement strand
GAATGTCGTCAACATAAGGAAAAGTCACCCGTTGAATTATGGTGTGCAAGTGTCACCCTACCGAACTAAACCGTCCTCCTCGTCAACACCTCAAATAAGATACGACGAAAGAATTTGAAAATTGGATTTCAGCGAACGTAGAAAAAGCCAAAACGTCTTGTAATACTTTTTAAATAAATCTAATTAATGTATATTTCCGCCCTATCTAAAAGTGAGAATTATAAAAGACAATTATATGCTAAATTATATTAAAGCGGTATTAGAAAATATGCCCACGGATTGGTTGAATCTGACAACGCACCGACTGGATATTTATGATGAAAAATTGGCTAAAGTTCAATTTTTAGAACAATTTGAAATCTTATTTAAGGATAATAATTCTGAATCATCGGCACTCAATGAATTACCGACTGCCTATGATTATATTCGATTAGGACATCCATTATCTTGTATTCTGGAATGGATGATTGCTAAATTAAATAATACAGCTTCAAAAAATATAATCAGTTTTTCGTCAAGGGCGATTCCTGTTTTGGCAATTCTAAGAAAGAATTTATTAGATAATAAAAATACACAAATCGTTTATACCGAAGAATTACCAGCGTTTTTTGATGTAGAAATACTAAGGAAAGTTTATGGTTATAAATTCGATTTAAAGAAGGTGGAGCGGGCAGAAGAAATTTCCATTTTTAACGGCAGCACTATTTTTATTTCACAACAAGATGAAATTCAAAATTTCAATCTGCTTCCAAATATTGATTTTTTCATCAATATTCATGCACACTTAGGAAGTATCTTATTGATAAATGGTAAAGATAATGAAAGTTATATCTCTGCGATTCAGCATGTCCGAAGAAGAGAGACTATTGCAACGACGCCAGTTAATTCTCTTGCTGCCTTGAAGTTTATAATCGAACCGTCTTCTTTTGATTTTCAGAAAAGTAAGGTCGAGACCAACAAGAAATTGGCCTTAGATTCAATTGCAGATATTACCGGTACCGATACAAAAGCACTAATTGGTTCTAGTGGACTATCTATTCAATATGCAATCATGATGGGACTGATTCATGATGCATTGGAAAACCATGAAGGAAAGGCGATTAAAATCATTGTTCCTACAAATTGTTATGGTGGTACAAATGATCAAGCAAGGCGAGTTGCAGCTTGCATTGATCACGTGGAAGTAGTGGATTTAGCAGTGGATGGTGATCATGATATGGTTGAAAGTATTGATATCGTTTTAGATAAAATAGCTGCCGAAGATGCGATTCCGTACATTATCGCTGAAATTCCAACAAACCCGAGGGTTGAAGTTCCGGACCTTATTCAATTAAAGGCCGTTTTAAGTAAAGCACGTAAAACGGCAACCGGTGAAATAGCTATCGATCCAGTTTTTATTTTAGATCAAACATTTTGTCCAAATGTCCACTTTTTAGGTGAAAATGAAATATGCTCAATGATTAGAACTATTTCATATGCCAGTGGCTCGAAATTTCCGAGTGGCGGGCAATGTACTGCCGGTTACTGTGTTGGAAATAAAAAAACGGACGCTTTGATGGAAAAGATAGACTTACATCTAAGACTTTGCGATAACGAGGCTACCGATCTTCAAATCGAAATATTAGCCAAACAGTTGCCTTCCATGAAACAAAGAATTCAGGATGCTTATCAAAACACCCGTGAATTTGTAACCTTTATCAACGATACTTTACCAGCTGCAAAAATCAATTTTGTTTCCGAAGAATTGGCAAAACAAGGATTTACACCATCTGTATTTTCATTAGATTTGCCTACGAAAGGGAATACAGCGGAAGAAAAAGAAGCTTATAAAAGGGCGTTAAATCATAAATTAATCAATTTAATGATTACAGAAATTCCTAATGAAAGTAAGTACTGTGTGAGTTATGGGCAGTTAAATGGATGTTATTGGACGATACCTGCGACCTCTACTCAAGGAACGACTAAAGAAGGCGATAAAGATTATATTGCTCGGGTAGCACTTTCTCCGAATATGGATCTTG
>CAWVWD010000748.1:0-2026 GCA_963933585.1 uncultured Saprospiraceae bacterium | reverse complement strand
AACAAAGTAAGGTTTACGTTTAATTTTCGTCATTACAATACCATCGCCATCCGTTTTTGTCTCTTTGATAACTTGCTGTTGATAATCATAAAATTTCACCGTAATTCCACTCAAAGGCTTCGTCGTTTGCAAATCAGAAACTGCGACGAAGTAAGACCCATCATCGCCTTTTTTGGCAATCAAACCCAAATCTGATGCAATCATATTCGCACGAGCGAAACGCTCTTTGCGATAATATGATTTATAATAAGCCTCATGACAAGGATCATTTCGATGTTCCCAACTGTAATAACCGTAATTTTCATTCCAGAATGACTTGATTTCGCCGTCATCATCCATATTATTACCGGAAGCTAAAATCGTCATTCCATCATCACCTTCTATCGTTTCCCCGGTACAAAAATAAGTTGAATAACTTTGTTGAAAACCGATACGAACTTGATAAATCGCATTGGGTTCTCGCTTGATTAAGTCATTCAAGTCCAAAGCATAACGAGTCCACATACTGAAATCCGCCATCGGATTTAAGGCATCCAGCGGCACTCTTTTTTGTAAAATAACTCGTCCGACACGTTCCAAATCGTAATTGCCATCCAAATCATTTGTTTGCAAAAATTGCAAAACATTGCTTTCAAAAATCTTAAAAATTTCTATATCCACAGCGTTCAAGCTCACCGCATCAAAAGGAAAAATCAACCCTTTATCGCTATTTGGTAAAATCACGCCTTTACCTACCAATTTTATTTCCGGAGCAATTTCTGCAAACTCAACCGTCCATTCTGATGGTTTTTTCATCACCTTTTTTATCACATTCTGAATTCCTCGCTGAACCGTAATCGTACGTTCTCCTGCAAGGCGACTTGTCGGATAAATCCGAATGGTATTGCCATCAATGATATAATTCAAAGCAGCCGAAACGTCCGAGATTGTGATTAATCCTTCCACATCTTGTCGTTTAGAAATAGGATCAGAAAATTCCACCAAGATATGTTGTTCGCTCCCTTGAACGATACTTACATCAGAAACCATGAAATCGCCCAGTGCAGGAATGGAAACCATTTTATCACCAGATTTTTTTACGTCAATTACTTTTCCCGTCCATTTTAGTTTTACCTCAGAAGCCTTTTCCTTTCTTGCGACATTATTCACAATAAAATGATGATGCATTTGGTCCGCATCATGTTGCCAAGTAATCTCTAAGTTTTTATTTCCTTTCTGTGTTGCCGTCAATAAAGTTTCCACTTTTGCACTTTCTGCAACATCAGCTGTTATCAGCGTTCCAACTAATTTCTGTTTCGTCAAATTCGTTTGACTCATTGAGCGCAAACCTTCCACGGCAACCTCAAAAAATTGGTCTTTCGTTTTAAAATCAAATAGAAAAGTCCTTAAATCTTTTGGCACATTATCATATAAATCCTCAATCGAAATACGAGCGAAATAGCCAGTTCCCGACGGTAAATTCTCCTCTGCCACAAACTTAATCGTCTGGACATCTTCCCAGATTGCCGTTCCCGCAATTTTTGGCTCAAAATTCAGAATACCAGCTTCCACCGTATTTCCAATCATTTTTTCGTTCACCAAATCTTGTGTGAACCGAATTCGAATCGGTGAAGAACGAGAAATTACACCCGAAGTATAAGCATAAATATATGCCTTGAACCCCTCCTTAAATTCAACGTTACCGTGTTGTTTTTTACAACCGGTGAACATCATCGTCACCGTTAAAAGTGCGAATATAAATAACCAAGATTTTTTTTTGAACATAGCTTTATAAGTTTTAAGATTTTCAGGTACAAGGTTTTAAGGTTTTTGACCACTTAAACGATAAAAAAAATATCGACCTTTACACCATATTTATTTCTTTTTTATGGTTCTAATCTTTGGTGAATTGGTCATCCCTTACGCCAAAGAATCAATCTTAAATTTAATGGAATATTTCAACAAAAGCTATTTTTTAGAAAAAAAAATGAATAAAATCACTATAGTGTTTTTGGTTATTGGAAAATGAGAGAGACTTGTAAAATTA
>CAWVWD010000747.1:0-2035 GCA_963933585.1 uncultured Saprospiraceae bacterium | reverse complement strand
GAAATCGTTCGTATAATCAGCTGGTACAATAGTTTGTGAACCATAAACATAAAGATTACTTCCATCCACATAAATACCTGGTGACAAGGTAACTGAAACACCTTGATAAGTAATAATGACGGTCGCATTTTGTACTACCGAATTGAATAAATCGGACGTCGGTGCGTAATAACTGGTTGTCTGAAAGATATTAGCACGATAAGGTTTACCGGGTTCTAAATAACATTCGACGACCAATTGTGATTCAAATTCTGGTAAATTTAAGTCGATTTCCTTTTCTAAATTACAAGATGCAAATACTGCAATTGCAAAGATAAATATTAATATTTTGTTCATTTTTTTATCAATGAGATTTTAAATATTAGACTTTAGATATTATACGATACTTCTAGCGCCTAATATCTAAAGTCTGACATTTAAAGTCTAGGTTTAGGTTTAAAATTTAAAATTCCAAGTGATTGATGGTAAAACTGGGAAAAGAGAGACTTGTTTTGCTTGATTCACTAAATTCCCTAAATCAGCTATATCTAAAGGACGATTTGTACCATCATCCAAAAGTGTCAACTCGGATGCGTTATTGTCATTGTAAAGGAAAAATACATTTCTACGGTCATAAATATTATACACACTTAACGTCAAATCTGACTTTCCCCATTTATGTATAAAGTTACGTACAACGCTTAAATCTGCACGATGATAAGCAGGAATTCTATAACTATTTCGCTCTGTGAAAAGTGGAACGATATTGAAATTTGCGTTACTAATGTCTTGAGAAATAAAATAACCTTCTGCTACTGAAACCGCATTTCCGGTACTATATACAAAAGCCGCCGAAAATGTCCACTTGTCACTTAGGTTATAGATTCCAACGACGGAAACATCGTGTCGGCGATCACTACGATACGGGAAAGCTTTGCCATCTAAAATATCGTCAAACTGTCTCCATGACCAAGCTAAGGTGTAACCAACCCAACCGGTTAATTTACCTTTCGTACGTTCTACATAAAACTCATTTCCGTAACTCCAACCTTTTCCAAAAACAAATTCGTCTTCTAAGTTATCATTGATAAAAAGGTTGGCATTATCTTTAAAATCAATTTGATTGCCTAACCATTTATAGAATACTTCATTAGAAATCAACCATTCGTTATTGATTACAAAAGAAGCTCCTGCCGCGATTTGATCGGAAGTTTCTGGTAATACATTGCCCGTTGAAGGATACCAAATGTCGGTCGGTAAAGATGCGCCGGAGTTAGAAACTAGGTGTAAATATTGGTTCATTCGAGCATAACTCGCTTTGATAGAAATATTATCACTCGCACTGTATTTCATTGAAAAACGAGGTTCTATACCATAATAGAAATCATCGTCGTTATTGAAACCCGAAACTCGTAATCCGACGTTTAAACTCAACTTTGAATTAACCGTCCAATCGTCATTAAAATAAACTCCAAATTGCGTTCCGTCCAAATCTGTCCCTGCGTTGAAGGAAATCGTACTATCCGCACTTCCTGCCTGCAAACGCCCCACTGAAAATTGATGATAAATCGTATTAGCACCAAAGCTGATTGCATGATCATTATTTGGAGCATAAGTAAAATCTACTTTTCCTCCCAAATCAGAAATTTCTGAACCTAATTTGAATTCAAAGTTGGCAAATGAATTCGTTATTTCATAGTCGTAATCGGAATAGGTAAGGGTCGTATTCATAAATAACCTTGGACTAAAAATATGATTCCATCGAGCTGTTCCGGTACGATTTCCCCATTTAAAATCAATATTGAAATCTCCACCTCCTGCTCCGAAGTTAAAAACATCACGACCTAAATAGCCACTAAGGAAAATTTTATCTTTTTTGCCTAAGTCATAATTTACTTTTCCATTCAAATCATAGAAGAAATAATCAGGAATCGTTACCGCATCAGGATTATCTTCATTCGCTCTATTGACTTGACTTGTAATTTGATCAATATATGTTCGACGACCAGAAACCATAAATGAACCCTTATCTTTTACAATCGGACCTTCTAATGTC
>CAWVWD010000746.1:0-2042 GCA_963933585.1 uncultured Saprospiraceae bacterium | reverse complement strand
TTGTTAGGTGCAACAGTTGTGCCTGCAAAATCGGGCAGTCGAACGCTGAAAGATGCGACAAACGAAGCAATGCGGCATTGGATTTCTAATCCCGAAGATACGCATTATATCATCGGTTCGGTCGTTGGGCCGCATCCTTATCCAGATATGGTGGCAAGGTTTCAAGCGGTGATTAGCGAAGAAATGAAGTGGCAATTGGTCGAACATACTGGCAAGGAAAATCCTGATTATATTTTAGCTTGTGTCGGTGGCGGTAGTAATGCGATGGGTGCGTTTTATCATTATTTGAATGAGGAAGAGGTACAATTAATTGCAGTAGAAGCAGCTGGTTTGGGCATTGAAACTGGCGAATCGGCAGCGACAACGGTTCTTGGAAAATCGGGAATTTTGCACGGTAGCAAAACGCTTTTGATGCAAACGGAAGATGGTCAAGTGGTCGAGCCGTATTCGATTTCGGCTGGTTTAGATTATCCTGGTATTGGACCTGTTCATGCACATTTATATGAAACTGGGCGAGCAAAGTTCTTGGCGGTGACGGACGAAGAAGCAATGACAGCTGGGATTATGTGTAGTCGAATTGAAGGAATTATTCCTGCAATTGAAACGGCTCATGCGATTGCGGCTTTGGAAAAAATGGATTTTAAACCGTCTGATGTGGTGGTGATTAATTTGTCGGGAAGAGGCGATAAGGATTTGGCGACTTATTCAAAGTATATTTAAAAATGTGTTGACGTGTTGATGCCTGCCCGTTCGCATAGCAGGCGGGTGTTAATGTTGGAAGACGCATAAAACTAAAAAATAAATAAAGACCGTCATTCCGACGAAGGTCGGAATCTCCTGAACGTAAGGACTCAATATTGTAACTTCTACAAATAAGAAATTGGAATTCATTGAATTTTGAGCCGTTGCCTTTGGGAGATTCCGACCTTCGCCGGAATGACGGAAAGGTTGAAGAGAAATGAACAACAGAATTATAGAATTATTTAAAAATAAGCAATCGGAAATCCTCTCCATTTTTTTCACAGCTGGATTTCCAAACCTAAAGGATACCAAAACGATTTTGGAAAGTTTAGAAAAATCGGGGGTGGATTTGGTGGAAATTGGAATGCCGTATTCTGATCCGGTTGCTGATGGGGAAACAATTCAAGTAGCGAATAAAGTGGCTTTGGATAATGGTATGTCATTGAATTTATTGTTTGAGCAGTTGGCGGAAATTCGGAAAACAGTGTCGATGCCGTTGATTTTGATGGGCTATTTGAATCCTGTGGAACAATATGGCGTCGAGCGATTTTGTCAGAAAGCGGTGGAAGTTGGGATTGATGGCTTGATTTTGCCCGATTTGCCGATTGATTTGTACGTGGAACAATACAAAGTGATGTTTGATAGCTATAATTTATCGAACGTTTTATTGATCACGCCACAAACTGCCGAAGCACGAATCCGAATGATTGACGACAATACGGACGGCTTTATTTATATGGTTTCGGATAATAGCATTACGGGGAAAACGGCTGATGGCGTTTCGGATAATCGATTGGCGTATTTTAATCGAATCAATGAAATGAAGTTGAAAAATCCGACGGTGATGGGTTTTGGAATTCATGATAAGGCGACTTTTCAGATGGCTTCTCAACATTCAAAAGGAGCTATAATTGGGAGTGCGTTTATTCGGATGTTAGAAGGAAGTGAGGATTTGGAAAAGGATATTGAAGGTTTTGTTGGGAGGATTAAAGGGTAAGTCGGTTTGTTATTGAGTTGATAAATCTTTATATGACTAAGAATTTATAATAATGAAAACACTGAAAATATGATTACAAATGTAATCATGATTTTACCGAAAATTCAAAAGTGAAACGCCTGTATTTAGAAATACTCGTGTGCCAATGAAATTAACAAAAACTTTGAACTTATTGGAAGATCTCGGGAAGTTGAATCGCATTAAAAATGATTCGCAGAGAGGAATTATTGCTAAATATTAAAAAAAATAAAATGACTTCGGTTGTTTTGCATTTTGTCTTTAGTTTAGCGATAAATCGTTATTA
>CAWVWD010000745.1:0-2047 GCA_963933585.1 uncultured Saprospiraceae bacterium | reverse complement strand
TTTAGAATATGGAAAAGTATTTGACAGTATTTCAATTTGTTTGTCGAAAGGTTTAGGAGCACCTGTCGGTTCGTTATTAATTGGTAATCAGAAACTTATAAAACAAGCGAGAAGATTACGAAAGGTTTTGGGCGGCGGAATGCGTCAAGCCGGTTATTTAGCGGCAGCTGGCATTTTTGCATTGGATAATAATATGCAGCAGTTGAAAAAGGATAACGATAGAGCGAAGCAAATCGGTGAAGTCTTGAAAGGGTTGCCTTATGTAGCAAAACTTTGTCCTGTTCAATCAAATATTGTGATTTTCGATACGATTCCAGGAATTACGGCAAATGCGTTTATTGAAAAATTAAAAGCGAATGGAATTCTGGCGGCTCCTTTTGGTGCTCAAACGGTTCGTTTTGTAACGCACTTAGATGTTACGGATGAGATGATGGAAAGCGTTTTGGAGATTTTGCCGAAGTTGTGATAGAAAAAAATGTGATCCGAGTATTGTAGAAAACTCGGATTATGTTTTTTAAAAATCCCGATTTTTCTGAAACTTTTATATTATATGATTTTTGGATTAAACATTCATCACTTATTTTTCTTCTTCGTAGTCTTCTTCAAATTAGAAAAATACTTTTTGATTTCAGGAAAAGTCGAATGACCTCTTTCTGTTAATGTTTTCCCAGATTTTGTCAAGATTGCTATCGAAATTTTATTTTCAAAATATCCAAGAGTACCCGTATTTGTCAGTTTCATATCAAAATTTTCATTTGACCAATCCTCTTTTATTTTTCCTTTCCACCAATATTCACTCTCTCTTTTACCTTTTTCGTATCTTCCAAAGTCTTTCTCTAACTCGCTAATAAATATGCGATAATCATCTACCTCAAAATAAATCATATTTATTATGGTATTATTATAACTCATTGCACCGTCAGTTCGAATAGAACACGAACTAAATAATATTGCCAAAAATAGTATTGTTATATGTCTCCTATTTTTAAATATATTTTCAAACAATATCATTTTTTCCCATCCAATTCTTAATATCTTCTTTTTGAATTGCCGCAGCCATTAAGTCGGGGAATTTATCTGGTGTACAAGCAAAAGATGGAATATTCATCGTTGCTAATTTAGAAGCAATCGAGCGGTCAAACATTGGTTTTCCTTCATCACTTAACGCTAATAAGACGATAAACTGAACGCCAGACTCCTTGAGCATCATACATTTCTTGAGCATTTCTCGCTCCTTTCCACCTTCGTACAAATCAGAAATTAAAACTAAAATTGTATCATTTGGTGTCCGAATTTGCTGCTGAACATAGCCCAACGCTTTATTTATATCTGTTCCGCCTCCAAGTTGCGTTCCAAAAAGGAGTTCTACTGGATCAGTTAAATATTCAGTTAAATCGACAACCGAAGTATCAAAAACAATCATCTGTGTTTTAATACTTTTTAAAGAAGCCATCACCGCACCGAACACACTAGAATATATCACCGAACTCGCCATCGAACCACTTTGATCCACTAATAGGATAATCTCTCGAAGTGCTTTTCCTTTTCGTCCATAACCAATAAGATTATGTGGAATAATGGTTTTATACTCGTGTTGATAATGTTTGAGATTTGCTCGAATTGTTCTATTCCAGTCTATTTCATTATGCTTAGGTCGACGATTTCGAACTGAACGACTCAATGCTCCTTTAATCGCAACTTGCATTGGATTTCGGAGTTTTTTCTCCAATTCTGTCACTACTTTTTGAATAACCGTTCGAGCCGTTTCTTTGGTTTTCGCAGGCATGACTTTATTCAACGAAAGTAATGTTCCCACCAAATGAATATCCGGTTCAATAGATTCCAAAAGTTCCGGTTCAAGTAACATTTCTTCCAAATCTAAACGCTCAAAAGCATCTTTCTGCATCATTTGCACGACAGATGTTGGAAAGTATTTTCTAATGTCGCCTAACCAACGATTTATTTTAGGTGTCGAACCGCCCAAACCACCTCTTTTATCACTCGATTCATACAAATCTTCTAAAACGGTATCCATTCCTTGCATCTG
>CAWVWD010000744.1:0-2058 GCA_963933585.1 uncultured Saprospiraceae bacterium | reverse complement strand
TTCCAAACGTTCTTCCTGACTTAATCCATCTTTTATAAATTCTGCATTATGGGTTTCTAAATTGGCTAAAACCAATAATTGCTCATGTGTTGCATTATCTCGAAGATTACCTTTCATTTTTGGGTTGATATTTCTCCACTCTTTAGCCGTCATTCCAAACATCGCCATATTCAGTAAATCTGCTTCTGATGCGTAATAAGCTCCTTTGACTTTTGATTTTATATGCGATGGAATCAAATTCTTTTTTATAGCATCTGTTTGAATTCTATAATTCACTTTTGATAGAATCCTTCTGACATCCCATTCTAAAGCATCATGCTGTTCTTTCGCTTCTATTTCTTTTAAACGTTGGAATTCCTTGATCAAATAAATTTGGAAAGTCGGACTTAGCCAATAACAAAAATTAATTGCTATATCTTTATGAGCATACGTTCCACCATTATATCTACCTGATTTTGAGATAATTCCTTTGGCATTAGTCGATTCTATCCACTTCTTAGGAGTCAAAGAATATGGTTTTTCAAAGAACTCATCTTTAACCGTGCGGAATCCCGCACGGTTAAAATCGGAATTGTGAATAATTTCCCATTCGCCTAAGTAAGCGATTGTTTTTTGAGTACTTAACCAGTTTCTTAGGATGAATCGAGGTTCATCATCTGCTTGTTTTGCAATATCTGTTAAGGATAAATAATCATCTTCTTTAAAAGAATACAGATTTATAGATTTTCCATCAACTTCAAACTTGCGATTTTTCTTTGCCATTCTTTTTCTTAATAATTCTATACTTGATAAGGTTGAGTTATTTATAATGTAAAGAACTTAGTCTTATCAAGTATGTATAAAGCAATAATGGAATTTTCCATTTTTTCCTCAACCTTTTCCCTACCTTATTCTATTTTTGTTAGCCAAATTTCAATTAAATTCAGATATTTATTTTCAGTATAATAAATTATATATCGTAATATATTACGATACTAATGATACTAAATTTACTAAATTTAAGTTTTTGGAATATGTTCTTCAATCAAATTTTCTAAATATTGCCGAATCGTCATATCATTCATTACTGCTGCGAACTTTAATCTTCTATGATAAGAAAGTCCGATTCTACAAAGTTGTGTTTTCTCGTTACCACTTTTTGTCGTCTCTACTATTTTTTTCTTAGTTGATGCTTTTGTAATTTTGTTTTTAGGCGGTTCTACTTTTACAACCTTTTCAACTATCGGAGCTTTTACAATAGGCTGCTCCTCTACAATAGGCTGCTTCTCTACTATAGGTACATTTTCCCGTACTTGATGCCTTTTTGCTATCTCTTGTCCTGCTTTCGCTAATGCGTCAGGATCAAAACTATTTCGTCTTTTTGCCATGATAATTTATATTTACAGATTAGTTTTTTTCAAAAATTCATTAAAGAAATCTCCAAATCGTTTCTTCCCTTCTTTTGTACTCAAAACACTTAAAAAAGTAGAAGGTGGCCGAAATACAACTAAATCATTAATATGCGTTTCAAAAAGAGGAATCTCTTTTTCATTAAAATAATCAACCGTATTCGTACAATCTCTTGTATTATTCCATTTATTGACCATTAAAAAATAATTAAAAGGCATCTTTAATTCTATTCGTTTTTCTTTTACATCCTGCACTATCTTCAAGAAATCATTCGTAGCAACAACATCCATCTCAGCAGGCGTTGTTGGAATGATTACGGTATCACAATGAACAATAGCCGTTACGACTTCCGCATCTTTTTCGCTATCTGTTAATCGAGGAACATCAATTAGAATGACATCATATTCCTCACTTCGATGTCTTAACTCCATAGTTAAATACTTAGGAAAAACATGCTCAATAGGATATGGTGCTATTAATTCCGGGTTTTGAGCTTGCTCAATTAATCTCCGAGTAACAGCACTTTTTTGACTATCCGTATCTAATAAGCAGACTTTTAAACCTTTTGTTTCTGCCAAGGCTGTTGCTAATAAAATATTCAAAGTAGTCTTTCCTACTCCACCCTTCCTATTGGCGACACTTATAATTGTTGCACTCATTTGAATTTGT
>CAWVWD010000743.1:0-2060 GCA_963933585.1 uncultured Saprospiraceae bacterium | reverse complement strand
TTATCTCCGTGGATTTTCCACAATTAAAAACGTTTCTGGCTCCATAATAGCCAGCTGCCGATTAAAAGCAAGTCACTGTAAGCGACTGATTTTGCATCAATACCTTTTTCTAAATAATCAATAACACAATCTTTCATATATAGTTTTTCAGCGTCTATTGTTCTGATACCTGTTGCAGAAGGAGAACTATTCGGTGCAGCGGCTAACGTACACATAATAAAGCGTACCTCTTTATTATTCGCATAAATTGACGAATTTGCTTCATAAACGACCTTTCCTGTTCTTATCGTAATATTACTTTCAAGGTTGAGTTCCGTATCTTCTTTTAGTACTAAAACCTCGTCATTAATACTTGAACCTTCAAAAGACACGATTGAGTTCGTTCCCATCGTAAAGCTATGTGTCGGGTGAAACTCAAAAAAGCCATCGCCTGTAAAAGTCACATCTACACCGTCTGCTGTTTCGATGTCGCCTTTCACGATGATTCTTGCATTGTTCCCATTCAATTGAATATTCTCTGATTTTAATAATAATTTTGTGGATTCATTCACTACAATACAAGCATTTTCTTCCAAAACGATTTCCGCACCATCTTCTACGATTAGCGTTGAAAATTGATTTAATTCCAACGTTGAATTTTCCAATAAATGCAGTTTTGTATTTGACTTTAACGTCATTTCCGTAGGTTTGATAAATTCTGTAGAACCATCAGGCAACGTAACCGAACTATGCCGAGTAGCCGAACGACCTTGGTCAAGGGTCACTTTTTTATCCACATCAATAATTACTTGCGACTGCGTACCGTTCGGGTCGTCCACATCATTCTGTAATACAATATTGCCACACCAACGAGTATCTTGATCCACCACATAATCATCCCATCTGATTTTTACTTTTAAATCATTCGCTCCTAAGGTCGGATTCCATATTTCTTCTATGATTTCTATAGAAATACCGTTGAGGTAGATGGTGCGGTTTTCGTAGGATTCTGTAACTTGCAAATCAGAATCAAGGTTTCTATAATTAGTTAAACCATTTCCACCATTATAATTTGTAGTAAAGGTATAAACAGGAAAAGGTGCAGGATTACGACCTATTCCTATCTTCTTATTTCCCCCTAACCTGAAAATATGATTACTACTTCCTCTACCCGAATAAGTACCAACCTGTGTTCCATTAATAATTTCTCCGAGTCCCCATACTAAGTCTTCGCCCGATGACCACATATTATCGTCACCGTCCACATCTGTGATTAAATACATATCATTCATTCCAGTTAGGGGGTTTGGTAAGGTATTTTGATTTTGTTTTTCAATAGGATAAAAATAGTTACTAAAGCATGTACCTGACCAATTACCTGCTAAATCATCTCTGAAATGAAAATCATAATTTCCTTCGGCTGATAAAGGAAATAACCAGCTTCCTAAAGCATTGGGTTTTTCTCTGTCAGGAGGGTTTATTCCAGGATAAATCTCTCCCAACGGATAATTCGTACCATTTTTATTGTCCAAATCTTTGCCTACTTGTATTTGAGCATGAATTCCAGCTACTCCATTCCAACCGTCAATACAGGATTTATACTCAAATAATGCTTTGTCTGATGAAAGTATTTTTTGCCTATTTTCTAACCAAAGATACTGATTTTTGATATCACCATTTTGCTGCCAATCTATATGAGGTAGTTTAATTCGTATAGCATCTCCTGTGGTATAAAAATCTCTCAAAATAAAAATATTGTCATTATTATTTGGAACAGATAAATCTGCCGATACAACATTCCCTTGCAAATCTAAAGCAGGAATTCTTGTATTATTAGGGTTATAAATTGGATGTTGCCAATCACAAGTATATCTATCCCAAGCGGAAGCTGATAATGAGCTTGCATATGCTTGAGCGGATAAACCTGTTGAACTTGTAATAAATGGAAATGTCCAATAACCTGCTCCCGCAGCTTGATGCCAATTATTATTACCATACATCGCATGTATATACTCTAAAGTGAAAACACTTCTGCTATATGTATTAATTTTACAATCGCCCCACTCTCCAATAACTCCAAT
>CAWVWD010000742.1:0-2070 GCA_963933585.1 uncultured Saprospiraceae bacterium | reverse complement strand
ACCGTAGAGAACGTGGGCAAACCTATTATGAACTCTCCAATCATCTTGGGAATGTCCTTGTCACGGTGACGGATATGAAAGTCGGAATAGAAGGTGGTACTGCTTGGGTAGCAGAATACTATGAGGCGACCGTGGTGAGTGCGAATGATTATTATCCGTTTGGTAGTGTTATGGCAGGGAGAAAGTTTAATGATAATTCTTATCGTTATGGATTTAATGGGATGGAGAAGGATGATGAGATGAAAGGCAATGGGAATTCTTATGACTTTGGAGCAAGACTTTATGATAGTCGGGTAGGACGATGGTTGAGTTTAGATCCTCTTGCGAGTGAGTATCCTAATTTGAGTCCTTATAATTTCGTGGCGAATAGTCCGATTATTTTTATAGACCCTGATGGTGAAAAGATAGTTTGGGGAAATGATGCTGAATCACAAAAAATGAAGTCAGCAGCCTTGAAACTAAAAAATGAATCAGAGTTATTTGCAATACTATATGAAAAATTAGATAAAGACCCCAAGTCAATAATTGTTATGGCAGGAGACTGGCATGGAATGGACGGAAGGGAGCAACCTGGGGTTTATTTACCGGAATTAGGAGTTATAAAACTTCATAGAGATGCTCCTGTAATTACAATAGCAGAAGAATTTTTTCACAGTTTTCAAGGGTGTGACCTCAATTAAATGTACTTAATGAACAGTTCCATATTTATCAATAAATTCCCAAAATTGTTTCCACCTCAACTCGGTGTGAGTTAAACATCGAATATCAAGAACAGCCTGTGCTGCGGGTTCTTTCCACATCATTCCCGAACAACATAATCGCTCTTTTACGATTACTTTGCAAGCCGCTTCAGTCACTCCTGATCCAATAGGTAAGCCTTGTTCTACACATTCTACATAATTCATTTGATGGTAATGATTAGTAAAATAAGTAATTGATTGTTCGAGTTTCTCTCTTTTTATTTTGCTAATTCTCTTCTTTCTTAAAGTCTTCATTTCTTTTAATAACTCCTCTGCTCCATCTTTTTCATGACGAAGTTGATGTCTTGCATTATTAAACCATTCTGTTTGTTTAGCCGTTGCGGTATGAACGACTTTACTTACAGGTGTTAGATATTCTGCTCCATGCCAAAAATCTAACGTTGAAGTTGTTGTGTACTTATCTAAGAATGTCCAATTATCCGACGCACCGTCTGCTACTCCTGTGTAATGTGCTTTTGGACAGTCGTTTTTTACTAATAAAATCTCTCTTTCAAAACGCTCTTTGAATGTATCTTTTCCATATTCAGGGGTTTGTGCCACATAAATTGTATGTACCCTTTCTTCCTCGTTATTAAAAAAGCTGATTGTTCCACTCATCGTTTCTCGATAGCCATCTTTTACCAAATAAGAAGTCGTGCCATCTAAGCCTATACTAATTACTTTTGCTTTTAAGGCTTCTTCAGGTAAAGTGTAAACCCATTCTAATTCCCTACTTTTTAATAGACTTCCTACTTTTTTGGATATGCTTTGTATATAATTACGGCTTACTTTTCTACCATGATTCTCATATAAATCTTTTTGCACTTTTCTTGAACTCAGATTTCCATATTTACTTGAAACTTGTTTTGCAAATTTTGGAGTAGTTTGACCTATTATACAACCATCTTTTTCTAATGGACAATACGTTTTTCCTCCCTCTGAGGATTGATATATATGTCTTTCAACTTCTATTTTTCCGTAGGGCGTTTCATATTTCTTTTTTTTTTGCCTTTACTGCTCCAATTCTTATCTCCTATCCTTATTCGATTACCATCTGTATCGAATTGCTCTAATGCAACTTTTGTCGCTTCATTTCCAGCTTCATTTACCACTTTTAAAATCTCTTCTTCTGAATTTAACATTGAATTTGAATCTAAATCTATTTCTATTTCCAGCGTAATTCTTGTTTTCGTTCGTTTTGTTATCTTAACACCCATCTTTGTAGAATTTATTTTTTAGAATTCTACAAGATAAAAAATATAATCAATACATTATATTAAGGTCGCACCCTTTTACACAATACTTATGATAAAAACGGTAATGTCACCTA
>CAWVWD010000741.1:0-2103 GCA_963933585.1 uncultured Saprospiraceae bacterium | reverse complement strand
GTGGTTTCTCAAAAATCAAAGATACCCGTAAATCTAACTAAACGTACAAACTTGAAACGATGCGAAACTTAGAATTTTCAATGTTTCACTTGAAAGATGAATCATTAAGCTCATATAAAACGCCGGTTGAGGGACAAAACCTTTTTGGGTTGGTCGTTTTTGAATAATTCCGACTGTTCAATCATACAAATCCGCATCGTTTACAAATTGACCTTTGTAAGTTCCATTTGCTGCAATAACTTTAAGCCTTTTAATTGATTCCAATTGCCATAATAATTCTCTTCCTTTTTTCCATCCTGACAATTGGCAACTGAAACATGTAATGCCATAGATAATCCTAAACAATCAATTATAAAATGAGTACGAGTAGTTTAGAAATAGGAATTTACCTGATCGTTATTATAAGAAATGACTGCTCAAAAATTACCAAGAAGATTATGAAATAATAATCATTTTGTTGCAATACAAAAAGACAGCACTCGCCTATTGTGCAAATTGGCAGGTATCAAATACTTCATAGAAGATAAAATTTTGAACTTTAACTATTGATAAAAAAGATTGATTTAAAATCAAATTCATTTAAACATCAATCACCCATATTTAGAGGCAGACACCTCACAGGTTTAAAGAAATAAGAAAAATCAATTATAAATTTTATAATAATTAAAAAAATCAATTAGCTTTGCACTCGATTTTGAAAAATATTTTTTTTTATACAAATAAACGAAGGTTTTCATGTTAATTATCAACATCAAAGACAACGAATCAATCGACAGAGTTTTAAAGCAGTACAAGAACAAATTCAGACGTTCAGGTCAAATGAAAGAATTGCGTCGTCGCAAGCATTTCACAAAACCATCAATCGAGCGTCGCGCTGAGGTTTTGAAAGCTGTATATGTTGAGGAGAAATACGGAGCTGAATCTTAGATAGTCGTTGTATTTTCAATATCATTTTGGATATTAAAATAAACTGACAAGCTCTGTTTTTATAATATTTTAAGCCCGATTTCTACTATAGAAATCGGGCTTAATGCGTTTTGGTCAATTCTATTTAGTGATTTTCCGTTCTTTCATTCGACTTTAATTCTGTTAATACATTATTTTTAACCAAACCAAAATCAATGAAAACCACGAAAATGTTTTTTTATAGTTTAAGTTTCTTGATTCTAATAAGCTGTCAACAAGCAGAACAAACCGCGGAAAACGGCTACGAACCTCAATCGTATACAGATGCAGCGTATGATGAACAATATGCCGAAGAGCAAAATCAAAATCAACTTCAATCTAAAGAAACCGCTCCGGAAGATGGAATGAACGAAGAAGGTGAACCTCAAACCTTTAATAGAAAATTGATTAAAAATGGTCGAATCGGTTTTCATACTGCTGATTTGGATAAAACCTATAAAAATATTTTAAAGGTTACCGAACATTATAATGCTTACGTTTCATCCGATGAAAATCATAAGAATCATGGTGAATTACGACATGAAATAATGATTCGTATTCCATCTAAGGATTTTGATAAATTCGTAGAAGCTATTGGAAAGGGTGTGAATGAATTTGATTATAGAGAGATTCAGACACAAGATGTGACCGCGGAATATCTGGATGTAGAAGCAGGAATTAAGACGAAAAAAGAAATGGAAAGTCGTTATTTGGCGATTTTACAAAAGGCAAAAACCGTAACTGAAATGTTAGAAATCGAACGTCAATTAGGAGAAGTTCGTGGAGAAATTGAATTAGTAGAAGGGCGTTTGAGATTTCTCAAGAATCAAGTTTCGTTTTCTACTTTAAATATTTCATTCTATAAAGAAGTTCCTTATCAAGGTAACCGTTTCAGGAATCGATTAGCAGATAGTTTCTACAGCGGTTGGAGTAATTTATTATCGTTTATTATTGGTATTATACACCTTTGGCCTTTCTTAATTTTATTTGGATTTGGATTCTTTGCTTTCAGACGATTTAGAAAAAGGTCAAAAGTGAAAGTATAAATTACTCTGAATTATTAAAAAATGAGCAGGACTATTTTTTTAGATTTTGCTGCAAATAAAAAAATCCGTTTTCCAATGAGGAAAACGGATTTAACCATATTTTATACTAAAA
>CAWVWD010000740.1:0-2109 GCA_963933585.1 uncultured Saprospiraceae bacterium | reverse complement strand
AAGTCTTATGATTTAAATAGGTCTAAAAATACGGAATTATTTTTCAAATTTTTCTAGCAATTCTTGATTCATAATCTCACTTTTTCAAGTGCCATACAATTGAACATCATTATGGAATAATTAATGGAATGGTAGTTTTTTATACTATTAATAGAAATCAATTTTCAAAAAAAATCTTGATTTTCAGTTGATATATTTTGGATGTATTAAGTATCAATAATTTTAGTTTTATATCTGGGGAAATATAAGGGGCGTGAAGTTAGAAATATGAAAACGATGTTCTAAACAAACGACTTTTCTAGTTTGATTAACGGTAACTGAACTGGGACAGCTGTTTTTAGGATGGAAAATGGTTTAAGGAGTAAAGTTTAAACTAAAATGGACAGATAATTTTAAATTATCTGTCCATTATCTATATCAATTAAATTTTCTTAAATTTCTTTAGCTACAACCTCACCGTACAAATCAAATTCCGACGCATCTATAATTTTTATTTCCGCAAAATCACCGATTCTAACATATTGACTTTCAGCCAAAACCAAAACCTCATTATCTACTTCTGGTGAATCGGATTCCGTTCGACCAACAAAATAGCCACCTTCTTTTCTATCAAATAAAACTTTGAACGTTTGACCGATTTTAGCTTCATTTTTAGCGTAAGAAATGTCTTGCTGAATTTCCATTAAGTAATTTGCTCGATCTGATTTAACTTCTGCAGGAATATCATCTTTCAACTCGTGAGCACTCGTATCTTCCTCATGTGAATACATGAAAACGCCTAGACGCTCGAACTTCATCTCCCGAACAAAATCACATAATTCCTCAAACTCTGCATCCGTTTCCCCTGGGAAACCAACCAACATCGTCGTACGAATCGCAATACCCGGCACTTTTATTCTTGCTTCGTTGATTAAAGCCGTTTGTTCTTCTCTTGTAATTTGACGACGCATTCGCTCCAAAACAGTGTTAGAAGCGTGTTGTAACGGAATATCTAAGTAATTACAAACATTTGCATTGCGTTCAATCGCATCAAAAATTTTCATTGGAAACTTAGACGGATATGCATAATGTAAACGAATCCACTCAATCCCTTCGACTGCAGCCAACGCATCCAAAAGTTCCGGTAATGCTCGTTTTTTATAAATATCTAAACCGTAATACGTCAATTCTTGAGCAATCAACATCAGCTCTTTCGTACCTTTGTAAGCCAAGTTTTTCGCTTCTTGCACCAAACTATCGATTGTTCGAGAAATATGTTTTCCTCGCATCAATGGAATTGCACAAAAAGAACAAGTTCGATTACAACCTTCCGAAATCTTCAAATAAGCATAATGCGGCGGCGTTGTCGTCATTCGTTCTCCGATCAAATCATGCTGATAATCAGCATTCAAACGAGATAACAAAGCGGGCATATCCAACGTTCCGTAAAATGCATCGACTTCCGGAATATCTCTAATCAAATCCTCTTTGTAACGTTCTGACAAACAGCCATTCACATATAATTTATCTAATCGCCCTTCCGTCTTTTCATTTGCATAAAAAAGAATCGTTTCTACAGATTCCTCTTTTGCTCTATCAATAAAACCACACGTATTGACGATAACAATATTCGCCGGATCAACGCCATCGTGTCGCACCTCGTAATCATTCGCTCGTAATTGTGTGATAAGATTCTCAGAATCTACCAAGTTTTTCGAGCATCCCAACGTAATAACGTTTACTTTATCTTTGCGTAATGTTTTGGTCTTCAATTATTTATGTTTTAATACTTAAATAGTAGATTTCAGATTTCCAAAATCAGAGTGCGAAAATACGACAAAAATGGGGTTGGACGTAGATTAACACGGATTTCGTATATTTTTTTGATTCATCGTAGCATATAAGGCTCAAAAAGTCTATGATAAATTCTATTTTAAATAAAAATAGTCAAACTCGCAATACCTTTTTTCTTAGCTACAAAATTTATATTCTGCCATTTTTTATAGAAACTTGTTTAAACTTATAGAATCTGTATTCGTTTTTTGCCGCTTGAATCAAATAAAGAGGATTATACGATTAGTGCATTCGTTCAGAAATCCTTGACAGTTAAACCGTGTCGGTTTTTAAAAC
>CAWVWD010000739.1:0-2114 GCA_963933585.1 uncultured Saprospiraceae bacterium | reverse complement strand
TTTCACAGCTCATATGCCTGATACTTTAGAAATGCCTTATCGTCCAAAAATTAGAGGTGCAAGTGAAACACCGATTGAGGGGAAACCAACTTATCGACTTGGTGGAAATAGTTGTTTGGCAGGTGATTTTCATTATGAATATTCTTTTGAGCAAGAAATGAAAATCGGTGATAAAATTATTTTGGAAGATATGATTCATTATACGATTGTAAAAACAACGATGTTCAACGGTGTTTATCATCCTCGAATTGCGATTTTGGAAGAAGACGATTCCTTGAATATCATCCGAACATTTGATTATTTAGATTATCAAAATCGAATGGGATAGAACATATCGCCAAGCTCCAGCTTGGTCGTCAAATAAAGCCATATCATCAAGCTGGAGCTTGGTGTTACTACTAAAAAAATACAATGCAAAGTACCATTACTAAAATTAAAAAACAGACGACCTCCAATATTATGATGGTTCGTCCAGCTAACTTTGGATATAATCCTCAGACAGCTGTTAGCAATGCTTTTCAAGACAATGATACTTCGTTATCAAAAACGAAAATTTCAGATTTAGCAGTTGAAGAATTTGACCAATTCGTCTCAAAACTACGAGCGGAAGGTATCAATATTATTGTAGCTCAAGATGGTGACGAGCCGAAAAAACCTGATGCTGTTTTTTGTAATAATTGGATTTCGTTTCATACAAATGGAACGATGATTATTTATCCGATGCTTACGCCAAACCGTAGATTGGAACGACAGGAGAATGTAATTGAGGAAGTTACTCGTCGGTTTAAAATTACTCGTCGGGTGGATTTGGCACATCACGAAAATCAGGATAGAATCTTGGAGGGAACGGGAAGTATGATTCTTGATCGTTTGAATCGGTTAGTTTATGCTTGTTTGAGTCCGAGAACGGATGCGGACTTATTAGATGAATTTTGTGAATGGGCAGATTATAAAAAGGTCATTTTTCATTCAGTTGATAGGAACGGACAGGAAATTTATCATACTAATGTGATGATGGCAATGGGTGATAAATTTGTTATCATTTCGATGGAAACGATTAAGGATGAGACGGAACGCCAAAATCTTTATGCGCATTTCGAAAAGACGAATAAGGAAATTATTGATTTGACAATGGCACAAATCGAATCTTTTGCAGGCAATATGTTGCAGGTCGAAAATGCGGATGGAAAAACATTTTTGGTCATGTCGGAACAAGCCTTCAAATCATTACAAAAAGATCAAGTTGCTGCCATTGAAAAATATACGACGATTTTAAATGCACCAATTTATACCATTGAAAAATTCGGTGGCGGAAGTGCGAGATGTATGATGGCGGAAGTATTTTCTTAGTTTTTTTGTAGATTGATGGACGGCATTTTGAAATGTCGTCCATCTTTAGGACGATTTTATTGATGTTTAAAATATAATGGGAGTTTGTTACCGATGAATTGGTGATGAATTCCTTTTCTTATGTTAAAAAATATTATTCCTTGATTATCTTTAGCACTATCATGAAGCTTTACTTTTTAATCTAAAAAATCATAATGGAAAACCTATTAGTAAACTGTAACAATTGCGGAACGGCCTTACAAATAGAAGATGAAGTTCTATTTACAACTTGTAGAAATTGCCAAAATTCTTTGGAAATTGTAAGGACGTTTAATTCGGTTGTGACGATGTGTTTCAAAAAATAAAATGTATGGTAGTATGGAGATTTATATAAATGAGATTTATAAAGAAATAGAATTATTAGATATAGAATGGCAGAATAAATTGCTAACTCTTATGAGTAAAAGTACGTCGCTTGATATGAACAGTAATTCCGATAAATCAAGTGATGTTTTTCTAATTTTTTTGGGAATTATTTTTATAATCCCATCTATTTTTATATCTGGCGTTGTTCCTATTATTTTCCGTCTTTGTGTCGTGATATTTGGAATTTTGCATGTAATTAATAAAAATAATAAAACCAAAAAAATACAATCTTGCGAAGGACAATTACGAGCAAAAACGAGCTAAATTATTACAATCGTTAGTAACTACTCAGCATAAATATAGAAAGAACGGGAAAAAATATTTATTTTTAGGAAATGATACCACAAGAGATACAAGAA
>CAWVWD010000738.1:0-2119 GCA_963933585.1 uncultured Saprospiraceae bacterium | reverse complement strand
AGCATTGAAGGAACATGATTGGACGCAATATGAAGGAAAAGTGCTTTGTATTTTCTGTTCAAACGATTCAATTATCCCTACTTGGGCATTCATGTTAGTAGCGGCTCATGCTGCTTCGTATGCTGCGGATATTGTTCAGTCGGACGAAGAAACATACTTGACTTTGGCTTACCAAAAAGTATTATCGGATATGAATCCTGCGGATTATGAAAATAAAAGAATCGTGATAAAAGGTTGTAGTGGAAAGCCTGTCCCGGTTTCTGCTTATGTAGAACTGACTCGAATGTTACAACCTTTTGTAAAGGCGATTATGTTCGGTGAACCTTGTTCGACCGTTCCGATTTATAAGAAACCGAGAAAATAATTATTAATTGATAATGGAAAATTGACAATCTATAAAAGATCGTTTTGACGTATTTTTCACGTTAGAACGGTCTTTTGTAATTAATAGCGATAAACATGGTCAATTATTAATTCTCCATTGTCAACTGTTCTAGTCCTTTCAGAAATTGCTCATCTTTTTTCATTGCTCCGAATCGAAACGGTGTTTCATTTTTAATCAAAATATCAGGTTCGATACCTTCCGTTAATAAATCTCTGCCGTTTAATAATCGGATTCTACCGACTGGAAGTGTTAAAATATAACCTTCTGAAAGTGGAATGAAAGTATAAATGAAACCTTTGCCAGCAGTCGTTTCACCGATGATTATCGCTCGTTTTTCGTATTGCAAGGAACCGGCTAAAAGTTCGGCAGCACTTGCCGTTCCCTTATTGGTTAAAACAACCATTGGTAAATCCGTAATTTTTTCTTCTAATGTTGGCAAAACGCTCAAGTAATTGCTCTTACCTTCCGTTTTTCCCATCGCTCCATTTCCCATACAAAATCCGCCAATTCGTTGAGCTTCTTGCAAAAGTCCGCCAGGGTTATTTCGTAAATCCAATAAAATTCCATCGACTTTCTTTTCTTGAAATTGTTGGATAATATCTTGAAACTGTGGAGCAGACGCATTTGTGAATTGTGGAAACCAAATACAGCCGATTTTTTTTTCGTCGTGTTCAACGACTTTGAAGTAAGGTTCTAAGGATTGTTCAACGACAGTCGTTTTTAATTTTATCTTTTTCATTTTGCCGTTTCTGTTGATTTTCAACCTTACCTTTTCTCCCTCTTTTAATCGCATTAATCCAACAACATCTTCCAAGAACAAACCATCGACAGGCGTTTTATTAATAGCAATAATAATATCGTTCGGTTGTAAATTTGCTTTTTCGGCGGGTGAATTCTTCAATGGTGCAAGGATTTCAACGGCTCGTGTTTCGTAATCAATATCTACCGTGAACATTTCTGTTAATCCAATTCCGATATGTTCCGAAGTTCGTAATTCTGTATTAATACTTATAAATTGTTTGGGCGTAAAAACTCGAACAAATGGATCATTCATTTTTATTAATAAACTATCAACTAATTCTGTTGGTTGAAGGGAATATTTCTGGCTAATTTCAAATATTTCTTGTTGAATTTTTAACCAATTTTTTCCATTGTAAGTCGTATCATAATATTGATTTTCAATACTTTGCACAACTTGTCCAATAATTTCGTCTCCTGGTTCTATTTGAGAAAACATGGAAAACGGCAAACACAGAAAAAGGAAAATTGATAATTTATATTTCATAAAGTTTAATCTTTAGTGGATGTTGCTCAAACGATCGTATTCCACAGGTATAATTTATGGAACTGGAGCGATAAGTTGAGCGGCATCCCCTTTAGTTTAGGTAGTTAATTACGATTAGCAGTTAGTAAGTTGACGGCGAAACCTCATGGGCTTGAGTCGTGTATAAGTTGTATCATCTTAGCCGTTTATGGCGTTAAAACTACTCAAACGAATTAAACCATAAAATTATTAAAACAAAACTATAACAAACGGTTATTTATTATTGTCTTTGATATTGATATTGATATTGATATGTTTTGCTTTCCATTCGAGAGATAAAAGTTAAAATTCACTTGATTTATGGTAATAATAGTAAAACGATTACTTCGAAGTTTAATGAAAATAAATAAGTTAATTTATCGACTTGAATGGGTAATAACCTGAATCGCTACGTTTTGGATTAGACATTG
>CAWVWD010000737.1:0-2125 GCA_963933585.1 uncultured Saprospiraceae bacterium | reverse complement strand
CGAACGTACTATCAAGATGCTGTTCTCGCACCGAGTAACCATCAAGGCTATTTGAACGCCATGAATATGTCTGGAAATCGCTTAACAGATATGGTTCAGAACTACTTGGATAGAAAAACTTGTGAGAATAGCGAAATTATTTATGCTGCTTCTTCGATGATAAAAGAAGAAATGATAAAATATTATGGTGCAAAAAGAGAAAAAATTTTCATCCTCTTTCCGCCATTGAATACCGATAATTTCACAGTGGCGACCGAAACCGCACGGAAGTTTTTAAGAAAAGAATATAATATTGGAATTCATACAAAAATATTTGCTTTCGTATCTGCGAGTCATAAGCGGAAAGGTTTGGATATTTTATTGGATACATTTGCATTGTTAAAAGAGGAAGATGTGGTGTTATTTATCGCTGGTTATCCGGAAGTCAAAACTGATTTACCGAATGTCAAATTTTTAGGCTTTTTGAAATCACCACAATTGATTTATCACTTAGCAGATTTTACGCTACATCCAGCTCGCTATGAGCCTTTCGGTCAAATTATTTCGGAATCTTTAGCTTGTGGAACACCGACAATTGTATCGAATAGAGTAGGAGCGAAGGAAATTATTACACCAAATGTCGGACAGGTTTTGGATAGTTTGAACCCACAACTTTGGGCAGAAACTTTGAAGAATTTGGAACGTTCTGCTTTTGATATTCCAGAGAATTTCGTCTATGAAAATGGATTGAGCTTGGAACAACACGTTCAGCGAATGTTAAAGATTTATCATGGAAATGTTTAAATAAACCTTATCGGTTTTTAAAAACTGATAAGGTTTGTCGTAATATTTGTGTTTAAATACGCTGAAAAAATTATTTATACTTTTAGGAATTTCTCTGTTTCCACGGGAAGATGCAAACCACATTCTACTTTTTCATTTCCCGTCCAACGTCCCGATCGATTGTCGCCTTTCATTGTACAATGCGTACAACCGACCGACTCATAACCTTGTGATAACAATGGATGTTCAGGCAAATTATATTTTTTCTTACAAGCATTTAATTGTGCTTCTGTAATATCTATTAATGGGTAGAACTTGATAATATCGTCTTGTTGCTCGAAGATGTTTAAGTCTTTTCGGGTTGGAGACTGAAAGGCCATTAAACCTGAAATCCAAATTTTATAATCCTGTTTCACGACTTCTAATGGTTCGACTTTATTCACTTGACAACACATATTTGGATTCGTTTTCCAAAGCTCATTTTCGGTCGCATATTGATTAAGATGCTTATCAAAATTGATGGTTTCCGTATTTAAATTATAACAAGTGGTCAATTCCTTTTTATAATCCATTGTTTCCTTAAAATGAAAACCCGTATCTATGAAATGAATTTTCTGCGTCGGTCGAAGCTTATTTATCAAGAAAATTAAAAATACAGCACTTGTCCCAAACGATGAAGTGTATAAAATCTCCGATTCATCATAGATTTCGTACAATTGATTGATTCTTTCCTCTATGGATAACTTCTCGAATCTTTTGTTTAATGACGATATTTTTAATAACATTTCGATTATAGTATTTATTGAAAAATATAATTTTGAATACTAATTTGATAATATAATTGATTTATTAATATCGAATTAATAATAAAAATTATTTTTTATTGCAATAATACAAATTTATAAAATAGAATTAGAAATCAAAATATTTTGAGTTTTTACAAAAGACTTTCTCTTCAAAATACAAAAGCCGATGCGTCGTTAAACACATCGGCTTTTTTGAGTTTGACTCGTTTTTGTCTTAATTTTAATTTAATTTTAATTGAAAAAAAAAGTCTGGTTTTACAAATTAAAGTACTTAGGTTTATTTCATCAATTAACACAAAAATAATCCTCCAAAAAAGAGCAATTCCAAAACCCAATTTTTTTGAAAATTTATCAACAAAACCTAATTACTTATGAAATCATTAAATTACTTAGAATTTTGTGGTACCAATGTTTTTAGCCAATTACATAATCTGCAAACACGCAAAGCAAATAATGGTGTCGGTAAAAAAGTTGTAACGATTGATGGCAGCGAATTAAAAGGGGGCGTAATCGTCATTTGTCCCCCCTTTTTACTTTTGTATTTTACATTGAACATA
>CAWVWD010000736.1:0-2127 GCA_963933585.1 uncultured Saprospiraceae bacterium | reverse complement strand
CCGAGTATTCGGGACAGGCAAATTAATAAATATACCAATAAAATGGGAAGAGCATTTGAATACCGAAGAGCAGCGAAAGAGAAGCGTTGGGCACACATGTCAAGGATATTTCCAAAATTGGCAAGATCAATTCAGATGGCTGCGAAAGAAAGTGGCCCGGATCCAGAGACGAACTCAAAATTGCGTTTGGCAATTCAAAATGCCAAATCTCAAAATATGCCTAAAGATAATATTGATAAAGCAATCAAAAGAGCTTTAGGAAAAGATGCAGAAGATTATACAGAAGTAAGTTACGAAGGCAAAGGTCCACACGGGATTTTGATTTATTTGGAATGTGCAACTGATAATACAACTCGTACGATTGCAAATGTAAAATCATATTTCAATAAATCAGGAGGTGGCTTAGTATCTACCGGTTCATTAGAATTCATGTTTACGCGTCGGGCTGTTTTTGAATTCAAAACACCAGAAGATTTTGATGCCGATGAATTTGAATTAGAAATGATTGACGCCGGTCTAGAGGATTTTGAAGTGGATGAAGATACGGTTTATGCTTATGGCGATTACAAGAATTTTGGTACAATGAATCAAGCTTTTGAGGAAAAAGGTATCGAAATTTTAAAAGCAGACCTTCAACGTTTTCCAACATCACCAGTTGACTTTTCAGATGATCAAATGATTGGTATTGAAAAAATATTGGACAAGTTCGAGGAAGATGATGACGTTCAAGGAATTTATACGAATATGGGCTAATTTTCAATTGAGAATTCCAAAATTTCGGAACAAGTGGTGGAATTAGGAACTAAGAATATTTTCAACACCGAATTCCATAAAATAAGAAAGAGGCGATAACTTTTTGAAAGTTGTCGCCTCTTTTTTATCGTTTGCTATTTTAGAGAGAAAAACCCGCATCAATCCGTTTTATCCGTTAAATCCGTAGCCTGTCCCGATACCTCGTGGATTTCAATCACGTCAGAAGATTATATCAAAACGATAAAACCCGCAACTCGAAACCCGTAACCCGAGTCACCCAAAAACAATTTTCTTCAATTCAATTCCATCCAAGATTCTTCTAATATCGTTTGCTTCTTCGATACGTTCATAAATTGCTTCAAAATTTCCCTCGTCAATCATAGCTTTAAAAGCTTGTAATTGCTGAATATAGGTTTCTAGAGCTGCCGAAACGTTTTTTGCATTTTCTTCAAAAATTGGGGTCCACATTTTCGGTGAAGATTTCGCCAAACGAACGGTTGATGCAAAACCAGTACTTGCCATATTGAAAATATGTTTTTCATCTTTCTCAATATCCAAAACCGTCAGGCCCAAAGTGAATGAAGAAATGTGCGATAGGTGCGACACATAAGCAATATGTCTATCGTGTTCGCTCGGACTCATATCTGCATTTCTCATTTTCAAACCTTCCGAAAATAATTTATCAACCTTATCTATTGCCCAAGTATAACTACTTTCTCGCTCACAAATAATATTCACTTTCCCTTGAAATAAGTCATAAATCGCCGCTTCGGGTCCAGCATTTTCAGTTCCTGCCAATGGATGACAAGCTACAAAATTTCGACGTTTCGGATGATTTCGTGCCGCATCACAGATTCCGCTTTTTGTAGAACCAACGTCTATCAGAATCGCATCTTCTCGAAGACTATCCAATACTTTGCCCACTAAGTGTTGCATCGCATTTACAGGAATCGAAAGAATCACCAAATCCGCTTTTTCCACACCAGATTTCAAATCCATTGCTTCATCCACGATTCCCAATTCAATCGCTTTTTGAGCATGTTCGGGGTTTACATCGACACCAATAAAGCGTTTTCCAAAAACACTTTTGCGTAATTCCAACGCCATCGAACCACCGATTAATCCTAATCCTATTATTGTAATTGTCATCTTTATAAATATATTTTTGGTGCTTTTTCTGATTTATCGGTGATAAATATTTTAATATTTATCATATTGAATCGTAAAAATAAGGATAATGGACGAGTAAAAAGATAGGTTCTTTGACAAATTCTGTGGTGAATTTTTGACCGACCTAATCGGACAAATTTAAAGCCTATTGCAACTGCTCAAAAGTTATTGATAGTTTATTCTCGTAGAAACCGTGTCGGTTTT
>CAWVWD010000735.1:0-2141 GCA_963933585.1 uncultured Saprospiraceae bacterium | reverse complement strand
TGCAAAGCCAACAAACTTTAAATTTGGAATAAAGAAAAACGGCATACAATAATGTATAAAAGCAAAAGCGGTTTGGGTGTAAACTCAAACCGCTTTTGCATTAAATTAAGTATCTTGCAATCCGAAAGATAAGTGCATTTAAATCCGCTACTCCTTATTATACTAAATGTTGTATGTCATTTGACATAAACTTCACAAATTGAAAATATTAAAAGTAAAAAAAGGACAATTAATTCAACGTCAGGGAGACCTTGAGACCAAAGTATATAAAGTTGAATCAGGTTTGTTACGCAGTTATTCAATTGACAACAAAGGGAAAGAACACATTTTTATGTTTGCCCCTGAAAATTGGGTAATGGCTGATACTTGTGATACTAAAACGCCTTGTGAATTATTTATAGACGCAATGGAGGATTCTATACTTATGGTTTCTGAAAAAGAGGAAACAATACAAAACATAAATGTCAATGCATTAGTTAAACGATTAGCTACATTAGAAAATCGGGCTACCCATGTAAAGTTGGACACATTGAAAACACTTAATTTCAATAAAGCGTTTTAGATCAATAAAAACCTGCGCCGATAAAAAATCTGAGTAAATTGTGAGTTCTTTTCAACATTATGCGGGAAGGCACACAACAATGAACAAACTATATTTTAAAGAACCATTTTATATTCTTGGCTTTCGGTATAAAAGCGACATTAATAAAAAATTTAAAAATTGACCTAAAATCACTTTTAATTTTGAATTAGTATTTAAAAGTCAATCAATTCAAAATTAAATTCTGTTTATTTTTTAAATTTCAATTTACCATATCACAAAAAATAATGCAATCTATTTCAAGTGATACTGGTATTTAGTACAAACCAACTAAAATAAAGGCTTTTTGCCCAAATCTTTTTTATGGTTCTAATTTATACTGAAAGCCAAGATATTGTATCAAATTTTACGAAATGTCAAATTATCAATTACTTCAAACGTTTTATATTGCTTTAGCTAATCGGGATGTAAAAACAATGCTCAGTTGTTATCACGAAAATGTGATTTATCATGATGTTGGTTTTGGTTTACAAAAAGGAAAAGATGCAAAGAAGGTTTGGCTATATTTGATGAGAAAAGGGGATGAAAATGTAGTCATTACTTTTTCAAATATTGTGGCTAATGAAACAAACGGTAAAGCAAATTGGATAGCGAAATACACCTTTAATAATAGAAAAATAGAAAATCATATTTCCGTTACTTTTCAATTTAAAGATGGAAAAATAATTTATCACAAAGATGATTACAGCCTTTTCAAATGGTCTCAGCAAGCCTTTGGGTTGGTTGGTTATTTAGTGGGCTGGTCGCCTATTTTTCATTGGTTTATACGATGGCAGATGCGACGATTACTATTGAATTATAAACTATAAGTCTGATTGGAATTGAGTTCTAAAGTAAGTCGTCATTCTTGAAATTTTGTCTTGTAAATTAGCGGTAATAGCTTTTACGGCTACCCATGTAAAGTTGGACACATTGGAAAATCAAGGTTTTGTATTTCGATTACGAGGTCTTAGCAATTCCTGAATGTTTTTAATGATGTAATCAAACAGCGGCTCGAAACTCATTTTATCTCCAAATAAACGTTCCGCAGGGGTTTTGTTATCAAATCCACGAGTATCGAAATTATGAATTACGGTCATTACCTCTAAGCCAGTATCATCAAAAGTTTTTTGATTATGATTTATCTGCGAGAGAAAACCATTACGTCCTTCTACTTGTGAAGAAGTTCGTTGAAATTTTTGCACTCAAATAAACTACTTTATCGCATAATATTTGAAATTCTTGTTCTGACAATTTATCACCCATTTGAAATTCGACTGCTTTACAGCATATAATTTGTTGTTTTATATAGTCTCTTTGAGGCGAATATTTAGTTCTTTTCAAAGCCCGTTCCCAATAAGTTTTAGGAAGTAAAAAATCAGTAAACCATTCTTTTGTTTGTTCATTTAATTGTAATTCTTGCAATTCATCCGTAACGAAATTATACCATAAAGGGATTACTGCCACTACATCACAGAGTTGATTTTGTGATTTGTTGAGCAACTTATATTTATATGAAGGTTTGCCTAAATATTCAGTGAAATTTGGTATTGATATTCAG
>CAWVWD010000734.1:0-2152 GCA_963933585.1 uncultured Saprospiraceae bacterium | reverse complement strand
ATATTAATGGCACATTGAATAACCCGACAGATATTGATAGTTTTTGGACAGTTGAAGTTGCAATTCCTTGGGAAGTCTTAGAAGAAATGACACCAGAAGAGTATCGTCCAAAAGAAGGTATTCAATGGCGGGTGAATTTTTCTCGGGTGAATTGGAATATGGATATTTCCGATGGCGATTATCAAAAACTAAAAGATGAAAACGATAAAAACTTGCCTGAAGAAAACTGGGTTTGGTCACCACAAGGTTATATTGATATGCATGCTCCCGAAACGTGGGGATTTGTCCAGTTTTCGGAAATCATTGCCGGAACAGATACGATGAATTTCATTCCTTCTACAGATGAAAAAATAAAATGGGCTTTACGCCAATTATATTATCAGCAACGGATTTATTTTCAACAAAATAAAAAATACACAGCCGACTTTGAATCACTCACTTTACCAATTATCGAGATTGAAAACTATGATTTTAAACCAAAAATATATTTGACCTATAATGGTTACGAAATCGTTGTAAAAAGTGCAGATGAAAAAGGAAATTGGATTATTCAGGAAGATGGAAGAATCATAATAGATGAAGATGATAAGTAAGAGCAAAATGCAAAAATCAAATAAAAACCATGAAAAAAAGAAAATTTATAAAGTTGGCATCTGCAGGTGCATTATCATTGATGGCAGGAAATTCATTTTTAGGTTGTAATTCTAAAAGTGAGCAAGAGCAAATCATTCAAACTTCAAAATCAAGTTTACCAGATAATTGGCTTTGGATAAGACCGAGCTTGGAAAAGTCGGATGATGATTGGAAAAAAGAATTTGAACGAATTAAAAAAGCGGGAATTGATGGCATTCTACCACAAGTTTATTCGAGTAATGAAACGCTTTTTGATCATCCAATTTTACCCGTAAAAGAACGATGGTTGGAACGAATAATTCCGTTGGCTCACGAGATGGATTTAGAAGTTCATGCTTGGATGTGGACGATGCCGCTGAATAATCCTGAGCTGATAAAAAAGCATCCGGATTGGTTTAGTATCAATCGAAATGGCAAACCCGCTCACACGCATCCAGCTTACGTAGATTATTATAAATTCTTGTGTCCGTGTAATGAAGAAGTAGCGGAATTCGTCGCAGGAAATGTGGAAGCATTAGCAAAAATCGAAGGTTTGGACGGAATTCATCTGGATTATGTGCGACAGCCAGATGTGATATTGGCGGAAGCCTTACAGCCAAAATACGACATTGTTCAAGACAAAGAATATCCAGAATACGATTATCCTTATTCTGAAAACTGTCGAAATCAATTCAAGGAAAAACATGGAATTGATCCAATGGATTTGGGCGATGAAGCACCACAAAATGAAGCCTGGCGACAGTTCCGTTATGATGCCATTTCTAATATTGTGAATAATCATTGCGTTCCGATGGCTCGAAAATACGATAAAAAAATTACAGCAGCAGTTTTTCCGAATTGGGAAAGTGTTCGACAAGAATGGCACAAATGGGATTTGGATGGATTTCTACCAATGTTATATCAAGGTTTTTATAATGCCGATATTGATTGGATTGGCGAACAAGTAAAAAATGCAAAAATACGTTTAAAAGAAGCAAATAATGATAAACCAGTTTTCAGTGGTTTGTTTTTGCCACATTTGGAAAAACCCGAAGATTTGAAACGGGCAATTGAAGTTTCTAAAGCAAATGGGGCAAAAGGCGTTTCGTTTTTCGGTGATTTGAAAGAGGAGTATTTAGACGTTTTGAAATAATATTCTCCTCATTTATGTCAATAAATCGGCATAAATGAGGAAAAATAACTCCTGCTATTCTTAATTAAAAGAAAATAAAAGTCGCATTCCCCAGACAAGTACAATGCCGACTAAAGGAAAAACCATCTACTTAATCTTCGCTTGTTTAGTCCGTATTTTAGCACTAATTATTAAAGTCGTTCCGATGAGAAATAAAGGTATATTTTGAATAATAAGGAAGGGATGTATCCCAATTATTGCCCCTACAATTAGGAAGGTTTTTCCAATTGTTAATTCTATATTTTTACCCCCGATATAATTTTTATGAATTTGTGAATTCTTAGATTACTTGAATTTAGTTTATCGTAAAATAAAAATCATACTTTTTTCAATCATATTTACCGTAGA
>CAWVWD010000733.1:0-2152 GCA_963933585.1 uncultured Saprospiraceae bacterium | reverse complement strand
CATCACTGTTTCGCATTTGATTTATTGTTCGGTTGCCCAGGTTGGGTTCAAGCGATGATTCAAGCGCATTATTCTATTTTGGCTGGTGATGCAAAAAATGTTTTGGTGGTTGGCGTCGAGATTCTTTCGAGAGTCGTGGACGAACACGATTTAGATTCGATGTTATTTGGCGATGGAGCTGGCGCAGTGATTCTGCAAGGGCAAGAGGGCGAAACAAAGAAAGGCATTTTGGCCTCTCATACCTTCTCACATTGTTTGGATGATGCCGAATATCTAAATATGGGTGGCACATATAATACTGAAAAAACGGATAATGATATTTTTATCAAAATGAATGGTCGTAATGTTTATCGCTATGCGGTGACGCACGTTCCGACTTTGATAAGCGAGTGTTTGGCAAAAAGTAATGTCAAAATTGAAGAGATTTCAATGTTTTTATTCCACCAAGCAAATGCTAAATTAATACAAGCTGTCGGTGATAAATTATTCGCACAGCAAAATTATGATGGCGTTTATGATAAGTTGGTTCCGATTACGTTACAACATACCGGAAATTCTTCTGTCGCAACAGTTCCAACACTTTTGGATAATGTAATGCGGAAGGAATTAGACGGTTTTGAAATCAAGGAAGGCGATAAGGTTTTGATGGCGGCTGTTGGCTCAGGAATGCACGCTAACTGTTTGATTTATCAGTTTTAATTTCTAGATATTAGATATTAGACGTTAGATTCGCTCTAACGTCCAATATCTAACCTCTAAAATCTATAATTTCCCGTGACACTTCTTATACTTCTTCCCACTTCCACATGGACAAGGTTCGTTCCGTCCCACTTTCTTATCCGTATATTGAAATGAGCTGCTTGTCGCAATTTCGCTTTGTGTATCAACCGTATTAAGATTAATTTTTTGACTTTCTATTAATGCTAATCGTTCAGCTTCTTGATTTTCTTGTTCTACTTGTTCTGCAATCCATTCCTCCTGTTCTTGTTTTAATTTGATGTTTAATTCATACGATTCCTTATAAAATTGAAGTAACGGGGAATAAGGTTTTGTATAATTCATATCAGGATATTCCTCAAAAGCTTCAAGAAATTCTTGGTAATTACCACAAATACTTTCATCAACAACTTCTAGATTAAATGCTTGTTTCATTACATCATTTAAGGCTTGTGTTTTCATATCGTTCAATGCCGCAGCGATATATCCTATCATAATATTATCATCATCCCAATCATCTTTACCTTTCCGCTTGTCCATTAGTATTTCTATACTTTTTCTAAAGTAAGGCAAAACATTAGATTCTTCATCAATTCCTTGAATAACAATCTGTGACATCACCGACATAGCTGTAGCACGACTAATCCAATATAATGAATCATTTAATGCAATTTCGGTATAAAAATCATAGTCATTTCCAACCGTTCGTATTAGACATTGTGGGAACTCTTCCGAATCAAATTCCATTAAATACAACTCATTAAAAGCTTCATTTTGATACAAGCATTTTTTAACAATATCTTTCGCTTCTGTTGCTTTAATTTCTGCTAAAATATGAACAGCTGTTTGAACAAATCCGACATTTTGCCAAGTCAAAGTTTTATCAACTTCAACCGCTTTTTCATATGCTGAAAAATTAGTAATTCCATCTTCAATGACTTTCGTCAAATCCTCAATCAAACTTTGACGAGGTAATTTTAAAATAGTCGATAATACATTTGTAGTATGTAAACCCCAGCTGTAATTATATAACTCATTAATAACTTCGTGATTGAATTGTAGTTTTTCCATTTCTAATTATTTAAAATTTCGTGTAGCTACAAAATTAAAGATTGTTTTATAAATTAGGTCATTATTAATTAAAAAGTCTAAAAATGAAAAAATTAGATTAATTCTAAGCCCTTATTTTTTGTAGTTACAATCTTTTTTCGGACAAACAGACACGAAAACGTTGGTATTTTCAAATTAAAATATCGTTTATTCCACCGCTGCTTTTGGCGGAATTTGGGGAACATTAAATCTAAACAATGAACGACAACTTACGACCCAAAATAGTAATATTTTCAAAACCATAAATCTAAGAATTGGTGGTGGATATTGGGCAACTTTCGGAACAAAAAGGTCAGGTTGTATTGTGATGCCAATTTTCATAAGT
>CAWVWD010000732.1:0-2155 GCA_963933585.1 uncultured Saprospiraceae bacterium | reverse complement strand
AAGCATAATCGTCCATAGCCGCCAAAAAGCGGCTACGGCGTTTATGCAGACGTTGTCAGTAATAAAAAAGAAAAAATGACCGAAGAACTAAAAAAATATGAAAACTCAATACATAAGAAATCCAGTTTTGGATGGACACCCAAATATGAAGAAGAATTTAGAACTAACTTGAATAAGACTGTTTTTTTCCCAGTCACAAAAGAAGTAGTTGAAAAATTGGGTTGGGAATTGGTCTATGAAGATGCATCATCAATCGAAGCAAGAAAAAATGCAGAGGGCTTTCATTGGGGACAAAAAATAGTAATCAATTATCAATCGGGAAAAATTAAAATAAATAGTCAATCTATTCAAAGTCCATTATTTGACTTCGGAAGAAACTCCAAAAGAGTAAAATTATTTATCTACGCCTTTAAAGAGTTTGAAAAGGATTACGATAAGGAGGCTTTAATAGAATTGGAAGAAAAAGTAAATAAAGCAAATAATTGGGATGATTATGAAATTCCAAATATGTTACCACAACCTGAAAAACAAGTAAAACCAAAAACTTGGATTCCAATAATCGGAGGAATTATTCTTTCCATTTTATTAGGTTTTATAGTAGCATTTTTAACTATCAAATTTACTTATGTAATTGGGTTATATGAAGTGGTAATTGGTTTCCTAATTGGTTTTGGATTCAAATACTTTATAAAATTAAGCAACTATACTAATTTTAATAGATTGAGTTATCTCTTAGTTGGAGTTGTATTAATCACCTATATTTTGAATCAATATTTTCTTTATGGTCTGATAATGTCAGAAAATAATATTGAACCGATTGGATTTCTTAATTTTATCAAAATGAGATTTCAAGAAGGGCTTCTAATCAAATCCATTAATACAGGTTCGATTGGTTTAGTGATAAGTTGGATATTCCAAATTGGATTTACTTATGTAATTGCATACACCCAAATTGCATCACATTTAGCTCGATATCAACTTGAAAAGATTCCAATGGAAGTGGTGAATTTTGCTTTTTATCATTTTGTCAAAGGAAAAGATGAAAATGAAGTAAGGAAAGAATTAACTAAAATGGGTTGGTCGAAAGAAGAAGACCAAAATGACGTCTTCGAATCAATTGGAGCAATACAAAGTATGCAGAAATTAAATAGAATGAACTAAAAAAATACTACTGACAATAAATAAGGCTGCTCGTGGTACGGCAGTACCAAGCGTGCAGCCAGTGTTGAACGTAATCCGAGTGCTTGATGCAGCTCGGATTACGTTTTTTTATTTACCACCTTGATGTTACGAACGAGTATTATGGGGATTGCGATTTTAAATCGTAATTTTTGGTTCAAGTCGTCTTTGAACTCAAAAATAAAAACGACTTAAAATCTATATTTTTGAGTTGTTTAAGATGCCAAGAACCTAAATTTAGGATTGATTATCAGCCTTTTACAACCGAAATTTCGGAACAGGTTTCGCTTTAGGCATCACGATTTCAGCCCTTTATGTAAGTGCTTTTTTGATTTTTCAAGCAGCGGATAAAAGGTTTATTTTCGTAATTCTAAAACTGTATGTTATCCAAATCAACTCGTGGTAATGACGATAATGGCGGTGCTCGTTCCTTTTTTATGACACTTTTTTGGAAGGCTTGTGCAGGAATAATTCCTACTTTTACCACTGTCCGTTCACCACAACAAGAGCATTTTTTGACATCAAAATTCAGTCGTGTTTTGGCAATTTCTTCCCAACTTTGACCAACTTTTGGTGGTGTCGGTAGCGTTTTCCCTTGTGCCACCAAACTTCTTCGAGCTGCTGATAAATACCGTTTTTTGTGTCCACTCGATAAAATACCGTAGTGCCTGATTCGCATAAATCCACTCGGTAAAATGTGCATGGCAAACCGTCGAATAAATTCCGTTTCTGTTAAAACCATCACCTTTTTCTCGCCATTTTGACGATAATCTTTGTACGAAAAATGAACATTTCCATTTTCAATATTCAGAATCCGATGATTTGAAATCGCTATTTTGTGGCTATATCGACCCAAATATTCCAAGACCGATTTGGGAGAACCAAATGGTCTTTTGGCATAAACGACCCACTTTTTTTGGAAGAGGTGTTTGTAAATTTGACGCTCATTTGGTAAACCATTTGGTAATTCAAGCGC
>CAWVWD010000731.1:0-2156 GCA_963933585.1 uncultured Saprospiraceae bacterium | reverse complement strand
TAAATTATTTAATAGATGAACCGGGAGACGAACCAAATGTTGAAACTATTTTATATCAGCCAATGAATGTTCAGCAAGTAACTGGAAATAATATTTCGCAAATTCCCAATGAAGAAATGGTAGATTACTATGCAGATTATATAACAGAATACAAGTTTAAAAATACGACATGGTATGATTTTATCAATGAAAATTTCGTACAAGATGTAGCACAAAATATTACCTATAGTTCTAAAGTTACCACTATAGACTATACAGGAAATCAAGTCGTATTAACGACAGAGAATGGCATAGAATACCAAGCGGACAAAGTCATTTTAACAGTTTCCCTTGGTGTGCTTAGATCTAATGCCATTACTTTTATCCCTTCCTTACCTGCAAAAAAGATTGCGGCTATAGAAGATGTTGAATATTTACCTGGGTTTAAATTGTTTATGAAGTTCTCTAATCAATTTTATCCAGATGTCATTACATGTGAAACAAGTAGTGGAGAAAAAACATTTTATGATGTCGCATACGGAAAGGAGTCACAAGATCATGTTTTAGGATTATTATCTACTGGTATTTCAGCGGAAGAATATTATTTATTAGGTAATTCAGATTCAATTGTGAACGCTGTAATTCAAGAGTTAGATGGTTATTTTAATGGACTTGCATCTCAAAATTACTTAGGAGCCCATATATATAAAGATTGGGGGCAACAAACATATACATTGGGAACGTGGACAAGTGATTTTGAAACTTCACATAGAAATCTAAATGCTTCTCTTGATGATAAAGTTTACTTTGCTGGAGAAACTTATAATACGGATAATCGGGTTCAAGGTTTTTATATAATACGTGGCTCTGTACAAAGTGCTATTTTATCAGGTTATGAGGTTGTTGATGAAATGTTGGACTAAATAAATACACCAGAATAATTGGCTATATAGAATTTGAAGTTTTAAAAGTTCCATCAAAAAAATATGATGAAAATTCAGTATTAGTAATTATACCTTGTCCCGAATTGTATGGAAAATATTTTTTTTTAAAACAAATCGAATCTATGATTTAAGTCTAATGCAACTGCTCAAAAGTTATTGATAGTTTATTCTCGTAGAAACCGTGTCGGTTTTAAAAACCGACACGGTTTAACTGTCAAGGATTTCTGAACGAATGCACTAGTCCGTGGAAATAATTCGGATATTAATTATATATTGATTAATGGTCCAAAGAGGTCTTCACTGATTTTTGCAGACAAAGCACTCTCTGGACAATTGAAGTTAACAATAACCTGTATTTGAATATACGGATAGAAATAATAATTTAATTACATTCAAAAGTGACATTAGTTCAAGTCCAACGCCATACGATATAGGAGATAACGTAGACATTATATATGCTAAAAATAGTGATGAAAGAAAAGTTATATCATTTTGGGGTTATATAGATGGACAATAATACTTTTATCTATTGCTTCGCCTTTGATGATAATTGGAGGAGGTTATATGTTATATTCAGGAGGATAATAAAAATTAATATAACAATAACTCTATATCCATAGCCACTAGCAGCTCAACACGAATCAATCGCTAGCTGTGACTACGGTACAAAGCCTCGCGTTGTAGCACATTAAAATGAATCAAAATTTGAAAATAGCGACAGGGATAATTTCACTTGGACTTTTAATGCGTTTAATTTACAAGTTGATTGAAGTCTCGGGCGGAATGATTCTGTCGGGATTATTTGTTGGTGGAGTAGTTATCACTCTAATTTTGTTAGGTGGACTTATTTTCGTTCGCTTTAGGTATCACAATTTCAGCCCTTTATTAACGATCAAAAAAATAATCAACGAAGGGTCTTTTCGATACTTCGAAAAAGGTAGTTTACCCCGTAAACCATACGTTTGAAATAACTCAATGATGGTGCGTCGTTTTAATGAGAATGATCTCGCCACATCAGCAAATAATCATTGATTTGGGCATCTGTTAATTCCAAAGACGTACAACCAGAATGTAGACTTAATTTAGCCGTTGTATTTGTGTAATTATTCAGCGTACTTTCACTATTGCTACTCAATAACACATTTGTCCGTACTTTTTCATACAACGCTCTAAAATCAGGAACTTCTCTAAACACTTGTTCTAATAAAGTCTCTTTTTTTGCCATCTTTTTAA
>CAWVWD010000730.1:0-2160 GCA_963933585.1 uncultured Saprospiraceae bacterium | reverse complement strand
ACATTATCGGCGGTGGAATTATACAGGGAAGTTTGGGTTTTTAAAATACGGCTAACGGTAAACGGCAGACGGTTTTCACAATCACCGAGAACTCAACAGATTTATTTTTTATAAAAAACGCCATCGAATTTTCGATGGCGTTTTTATTTAAAACAAAATATTTCACAAAAAAAAATCCGTGTAATCCGTGAAAATCCGTGTCCCAAAAAAACTACTTCATTATATCCAAAATCCCCGTCAGCGGAATCATCAGCCAATCAGGTCGGCTGCCCAATTCATAGCCCATTTCGTAAACCGCTTTTTCCAACAAATACGTTTTTAATAACAACTGTTTTTCGTCTTCTTTTTCTGGAATAAACGAAGCATTACCAACGGTTTCAAAATAAGCCGTTAAGTAAAAACGACTCACGTAATGATACCATAAAGCCGCCCAACTTTCCATAAAATCACGGTCGAGTTTTTGGTAATTATTATCCATCAAAATCTTGCCGTAAGCCGCATAATGAAACGAGCGTAACATTCCTGCAACGTCTTTGAAAGGTGTTCGTTTTAAGCGACGTTCGCCCATTGTTGCATTCGGTTCGCCCTCAAAATCAATGATATAAAAATCTTTGCCGTTGAATAAAACCTGTCCTAAGTGATAATCACCGTGAACCCGGGTTTTGTGTGCATCTATTTTTTTAGAAAAAATGCCTTTAAAGGATTCCAAAATATCAGCGTTCATGTCCAAAACTTCATTTGCAGCAGGTTGCACACGGTCGGGCAAATCTTTCAATCGTTTTTCCAAAAGCGTGAATTTCTCATCAACCAATTTTCGATGAGCCGCATAAAGTGAGCGTTGATAATATTTGCTAAATGCTTCGGGAGCAAAAGCCTGATTTGTGTCGTCAGAAGCCAACGCCAAGTGCATTTCTGCCGTTCGTTTTGCCAATAATGTCACCCGTTCGTAAGTCAAACTGGTGATTAGTTTTTGGTGTGCGACAGGTAAATCATCAAACTTAATATTTTGCTGTTCGATTAGTTTTTTCGGCGCTTTTTGTTTGCTTGATTTTACCAAAACGTTCTGATAGTAACGGTCTAACGAATCCAACATTAAAGGCCAAGCATCGCCTTGATTCGGGATTTTCTCTTGTAATAAACCAAAAATTAACGGCTGCGAACTCGGTGTTTCTCGAAACTCCAAACCGCCGGAAAACGAGGGCGAATTTTCAAAACCAGTATTTTCCGATAAGAACCTGACCAACTCCAATTCAGGATTTAAACCATATTCTAACTTGCGATATAATTTGAAGAAAAACTCGTGTTCGACTTCTTTTTCATCGGTATAAGTGTATAAAACAGAGGTGTTCGATTGCTCCAAACTCAATAATTTGGATTTTACTTGTGTCGGTTCACAATTTAATTTTGCCAAGTTTTTGCCCGACAAAAAGTGCAACGCACCACGTTCTAAATAAGTGGTTTTCGTTGCTGCCATTTGATTAAACAAAAAGGTCGTGAACGCCACATTACTCATCGCATCAATCACGATATTTCTACCTTCGCCAAAGAAAACTTCGCAAATAATACTTTTTGGATAATTGACTTCATAATGCGTCACCGAATCGCCTTTTATAAACGCCACGGGCATATTATACGTATCGGGTAAACCTGTCGTATAGCGAACTTGAACCTGTAATAAAAACGCCAATTCGCCAGGTTCATACTCCACAGGAATTGCATTTTCGATAGAAACTCGGACGATTTTTTTCGATTTTCCATCAAACCAACGACTTTGCATCATGTAATTTTCCAAAACCTGTTTTTCAAAACGGTTGCGAGTGCTAAAGTTTTCAAACGCATTTTTCCATGACGTATCGAAAATAATTTGCGGCACTTTGTAATCTTTTTTGACCGCTTCCTCGCTTTCCGACTCCTCAATCGAGAGCCAATAATAACCGAAAGGCGAAAGGTTGATAGGATATTCATTTTCCTTAATTCGCAAAAATTTATTTTGACTAAAAATTTCAACTGGTTTTTGCCCTTTAAATTCCGACAAATCTAATTTTCCGGCTTGTGGATAAGAGGACAAATTCACAATGACCAAGATTTTTTCATTTTCATAACGTCGGACAAACGCCAAAATCTTATTATTTGCACAATCCACAAACTCCAACGAACCAC
>CAWVWD010000729.1:0-2168 GCA_963933585.1 uncultured Saprospiraceae bacterium | reverse complement strand
TGAAAGTGAGGTGATTTTCTTTATATCATAATCACAGAAAATCGTTGAACGATTAAATCCTTCCCTTAAAAAGGAAGAAAACCAGATAATTGTACTCGAATAAACTAAATTGAGTATTGTCCTTTGGCTTTTCTAAATAAGGAAAGATTAAGAGAGGGTTTATACGAAAGAACAATCTTATTTTTTCTTACGATTACCACATCCCCCTAAGTTTCAGCGTAGAAGAAGTACTAAAGTTTTAGTAGTTTTGTAGTTAAATCAACGACAAACCCGTACTGTTTTTGAAAACGAGACGAGTTTTATTAACCATAGAAAAATGAATGAAAAACACCAATTAGTAAAAGGGTTTTCAAAGCAATCGAAAGCGGGGAAATTAGAATGGGTTGCAAATACGTATTCACAAAACCCTGACGCAACAGTCGCCGAGATGAAAAGCTTTTGGCATGCTGATGAAAAACTCCAAAAAGTCTTAGACGGCTTTAGTGAAAACACCATTTCCAATTATATGATGCCTTACGGAATCGCTCCAAATTTTATTATCAATGATAAAATGTATGCCGTTCCAATGGTAATTGAGGAAAGTTCTGTCGTAGCAGCAGCAGCGAGTGCTGCGAAATACTGGAGTACTAAAGGTGGTTTTAAAGCCGAAATTTTGGGTACAAAAAAAGTTGGTCAAGTTCATTTTTCTTGGAAAGGAAATAGCGAAAAACTAAAAACACATTTTAAAGATATAAAAGCCATTTTACGACACGATACGCAACCGATTACGCAAAATATGCAAAAGCGTGGTGGCGGAATTTTGGATATAGAATTATTAGATTTTACAGAAGTAGAAGCCGATTATTATCAACTTCGTGCGACGTTCGAAACCTGCGATTCGATGGGTGCAAATTTTATCAATTCCGTTTTAGAAGCATTCGGACAATCGCTAAAAATGTATATGCTTGAAAATGAGAATTTTCAAGGCGAAGAAGAAGAGTTAACGATTATCATGGCGATTCTTTCGAATTACACGCCAGAATGTGTCGTTCGTGCTTGGGTAGAATGTCCGATTGAAGCCTTCAATATTAACGGAAAAGACAATTCGGCTTTTGCCAAAAAATTTGAAAAAGCGGTCAAAATCGCAAGGCTTGATCCTTATCGTGCCACGACACATAACAAAGGCATTTTTAATGGAATCGACGCAGTTGTTTTGGCTACAGCCAATGATTTCCGCGCCATCGAAGCTTGTGGACATGCTTACGCCGCTCGTGATGGACAATATCGCAGCTTGTCACAATGTGAAATTAAAGATGGAAAATTCCGTTTTTGGTTAGATATTCCATTAGCAGTCGGAACAGTTGGCGGTTTGACGTCTTTGCATCCGTTAGCAAAACGCACATTGGAAATCTTAGGAAATCCGTCCGCAGAAGAATTGATGCAAATTATCGCAGTCGTTGGATTGGCTCAAAACTTCGCAGCGTTACGTTCTTTAGTCACGACAGGCATCCAAAAAGGACATATGAAAATGCACATGCAAAACATCCTCAATCACTTAGGAGCGAATGATATGGAAGCGAAACAAGCATTGATTTATTTCGAGGATAAACCGATTTCGTTTACGGCAGTGCGAACGTACATAAATACGATTAGAACTACACTAGTTTAGGAATTAGACATTAGATATTAGGTGTTAGATTTAAAAGCTAACGTCTAATATCTAGAATCTAACCTCTAAATATTAACATCTAAAAACCATCAAATTCCAATATAAAGCCAACGGCAAACTCTTACTTTCAGGTGAATACTTTGTACTTGACGGAGCGTTAGCACTTGCCGTTCCAACGAAACAAGGTCAATCTATGATTGTCGAATCGACCGTCGGACACGACCATTTATTAGAATGGGAAAGTTTTGATAACGAAGGTAAAAGCTGGTTCAAAGGTACGTTTGAAAAGAAATCTGGTTTGTATCTCAAAGGTACTGACCAGCCAACAGGTTTGCGGTTACAGCAAATCTTTCAAGCTGGACAAACACTAAACGCACAGTTTCTAAGAGAATTAGAACCTTTCAAAGTTTCGACACATTTAGATTTTCCAACAAACTGGGGATTAGGCACAAGTTCGACGCTGATCTCTAACTTAGCACAATGGGCAACCGTTGATCCGTTTGAGTTATTGGAAATGACC
>CAWVWD010000728.1:0-2172 GCA_963933585.1 uncultured Saprospiraceae bacterium | reverse complement strand
CCATTGCCAAGTACGGGCGGCTCGTTGATGGCTTTAATGATGATGAATTTAGAAAAAGTAACAGATAATCATTTGAGCAAAAAGCATATTTTGAACGTATTAAATACGCTCGAAACGGTTCAAGATTTCGGGAAATTACCACATCAATTGGCGAAAGCCTTAATGCAAAATCTCAAAAAACATACGTCCAAAAACGGCAGCACCACGCATTTTAACATCGTGGATAAATACGGAAATGCGGTAAGTTTGACTTCTACAAATGGAGAAGGTTGTGGTTCATATATTGAAAACACACAGGTTCAGTTGAATAATATGTTAGGCGAATCGGCATTAGTTCCTGAAGGTTTTCATAATTGGAAACCCAACACTCGCTTATCGTCCATGATGGCGCCGACATTGGTTTTGGACAATCAAAAAGAATTCAAAGCGACTTTAGGTTCGGGCGGAGCTGGTCGAATTCCGTCTATGATGATGCAAGTTTTACATCATTTAGTAGATTATAATTTACCACTCGAGGAAGCGGTAATGACTCCTCGAATTCACTTATCCGGGGGACAATTAAACATTGAAAATGATGGTTTTGAAGCGATTCCTGATAATAAAGATATTGATCACGAATTGATTGTTTTTAATCAAAAATCCTTATTTTTTGGGGGTGTTCATGCGATTGTGAAAGAGAAAGAAATATTGATTGGTGTAGCGGATGCGAGAAGGGAAGGTGTGGTGATTTAAGGTTAATAAAGGCATTGATTCGCACTATAATTTTTTTAAAATTTTGTAAATACTTGCATTGGTGACTGTATATTTCCTTTCCTTAAATCGCTCGTTTGACATTACGCAAACATACTAAAATGTAGCTTTGCATTTAAGTATAAATTTACCTTAAAATAATATTGAGTTGATAACTTTAAAATTTTCACTTCAAGGTTATCAATTCAATGTTCGTCTTTAAAAAATAAATGTCAAAATTACCAAAGCAGTATCAATTTACAGATGTATCGGATTACGGAAGATTCGTCGCTCGTTGGATTGCAAGTGCGTTACAAAATACGACTTTCACGCCAATTCACGTGACTTCATGGTTTATCATTTCAGGTATCATAGCGATTGCTTGTATGCTTTATGAATACTATGTTTTAGCTGCATTTTTCTTAGTGCTTAAATCCATTTTAGATGCCGCAGATGGCGAGTTAGCGAGGTTGAAAAAAACACCTTCTTATATTGGTCGTTATTACGATTCTATCGCCGATATTATTTTGAATTTCTTGTTTCTATTAACTTTTTGGTACATCACGGATGGTTCATTCTTTTATATGTTGTTGGCTTTTATCGGCATTCAATTACAAGGAACATTGTATAATTATTACTACGTTATTCAAAGAAATAATGTGAATGGTGATAAAACAAGCCGAATCTTTGAAGATGTCGCACCAACGGCAATGCCCGGCGAATCACAATATTACGTGAATATTTTTTATAAAATCTACGATTTTTTATACATTAGTTTTGATAAAACAATCTACTTAATGGATGAAAATGCGATGAAAGGCGAGCCGTTTCCAAAATGGTTTATGACTTTATTATCTACGTTCGGTTTGGGTTTTCAATTATTGATTATGGCAGTCATGTTGGTCTTGAATTTAGAAATGTTCGTCATTCCATTTTTTATTGGTTATTCGGTATTCATTTTTGTTTTTATTGGGATTCGAAGGTTTGTTTTGGGGTAGGTTCCAAAGAGGTAATTTTTTCTAATTAATATTTTGCAAAGTAAAAAACGCCATTTCGAATGAATCGAAATGGCATTTTTTTTAATAAAATAATAAAGTCAAGGGCATACGCTTGCCTTTATTGTTACTCAATCACCACCCGCACCCCTTCCGAATGCGACGTAAATTCCGGAGCATACATACATTGAATCGTTGTAATACCATTGGAGAAATCACCTTTCAAATTCGCACGAAGCGGATATTCAAAAACGTAAGTTCCTTTTGGTAAATAACCGATAAAGAAGTTCGTCGAAGCATCGCCTGTGCTTTCGTAGTAACCCAAACCGCCTTGCCATTTGTATTGACTAAATACGTTGATAGGTTCGAAACCACTTGCACGAGTATCTTTCAAGTGTACATATTCCATCGCTCTGTCCACTCGCAACTCAATTCAAACCACGACTTT
>CAWVWD010000727.1:0-2176 GCA_963933585.1 uncultured Saprospiraceae bacterium | reverse complement strand
TCGGTTGTAACGCAACATTCGCCTCAAAAGGAGCTTCAAAAGAAGTTGCTTCTTTCAATTCAAAATTCTCAGAATGGAATAAATATCCTTTGCGAGAAATATTCAAAGCGTAATTATCGCCGGAAGGCAAACAAATCAAAAATTCTCCTTTCTCTGTTGTTACTGCTTCGGTATATATTAATCCTGAAGACAACTGAATCAACTCTACTTTTGCCTGCAAATCAAATCCTGTTTCCGCATCTGTTACCTGTGCTTTTAAGTATGTAACCGGCTTAGGACGAAATTCTTGAGGCATTTCAAAACTATAAATATCGGTTGCACCTTTTGAATCTTCACGATCAGAAGCGTAATAAGCGGTCGTCCCGTCCAAGCTTACTACTAAGCTATTTTCCGCAGCTTTCGTATTGATCGGATAACCCAAGTTTTTAGGTTTTGACCAACTTCCATCGGCTTGTCGAATTGTCATGAATAAATCTGCTTCGCCCATTCCGGTATGTTCAGTTGAACTGAAATAAAGTGTTTGACCATCAGCGTGAATATGTGGCGAACTTTCATTTCCGGAAGTATTAATTACATCGCCCAAGTTGCGAGGTTTTATCCATTTTCCGTTTCGCATTTTGTAGGTTACCCAAATATCTTTTTTACCTTTTCCATCAGGACGAGAGGATACGAAATAAAGCGTTCGACCATCCGCAGAAAGGGAGGGTTGAGATTCCCAAGCTCGGCTATTTATAGGAAATCCAATGTTTTGAGGTTGTGTCCATTTTCCGTTTTTTATTTCCGAAAAATACAAATCACAACTTCCAAAATCTTCCCGACGATTACAAACGGTATAAACCAAAAATCGGCCATCCGCAGAAATAGATTGTGCTCCTTCGTTATCCATGGTATTAATTGGCTCGCCCATATTAACCCCTTTTATCCATTCGCCATCAATCTTTTGACTTTGGAAAAAATCTTCTTGTCCTGCATAGCGAGATGTATAAATCATGTAGTTTCCGTCAGCCGTAAAACAAGGTAAATATTCCGGCAACTCCGTATTGATATTTCCTAAATTTTTAGGTTCAAAAGGATAAGGATTTTTGACTGCGTCGGCTGAAAAATTACACGTACGAATCAACTTTTCTACTTTACTCGCCAAGCGAGTAGATTTGTTCGGATACGTTTGAAACTGTTCTAAATGCTTAACTGCTTCCTCAAATTTATCCAAACGATATTCCAACGCTCCTAAAACATACAGTACTCTTGAATTATAACTTGCGTCAATTTCTAAAACTTTTTCAAACCAAATTTCAGAAGTTTCAAATTCTTCCAAAGCATAATAAGCATCGGCAATATACAAATGTGCATCAATGAAATTCGGAGCGATTGTTAAAGCTTCTTCGTATGTTTCGATTGCCTTTTTATTCTCGCCTTTCATGCCCAATTCTTGAGCTTTTTTATATAACTCCAGCACCTCTTCCGAAGCCGTTTTTTTCGTGACGTAATCTTGTCCAAATAAAGTTGAACTACTTATTAAAAAGATAAAGATTACTTTAAGCGTATTTTTCATAATGGTTCGTTTTTTACTTTGGACGCAGATTTTTAGGAATGTCATTATAATAAGCATTGATGTTCCTTATCCAAAGTTCAATTGTTTTTATTATTCACACTAATTAAACAGTTTTTTTACCACTTTTTGTATATCGGAAGGTTTTAGGATTTTGTTAAGAGGAAAAGATGCGGTATTTAAAAATTAAAACGCTATTCCACAAAAATGTAGAATAGCGTTTTAATAAGGTAATGCCAAAGTTACAGATTAAACTCGTTTCAATAATAAGTTATATTCAGAATTTTCACCAGCCTTCATTAAACCTGTAATCGCATTTTCTAATTGTTTTAATAGCGGCGTATCATCCATATTTAACGCATTGACGCCATCTCTTTCCAATAACTGAATCACATAAAGTGTCGTTAATTTTTCAGTATCTCGTGCTGGTAAATAAGAAAAATCATCATCATCTTCTTTCTCTTTTGTCGGAGCGATAATTTTCGCAGCTATTAAGTCTGCGATAATTTCTGAAATAGTTAGAATAGGAAGGTCTAACTCTTCCGAAATTTCAGAAGCGGTCAAAGGAGATACTTCATCTTTGAACCGTTTGATGATTAATTGAAGCGTGTAAAGTGTCAATAATCG
>CAWVWD010000726.1:0-2181 GCA_963933585.1 uncultured Saprospiraceae bacterium | reverse complement strand
AGTTGCTCCGAGTTTTATTCGATTTGGTAATTTTCAAATATTTGCCGCCCGAAAAGATGTGGATAATTTACGAAAACTGACCGATTATACGATTCGTCATTTTTTTCCAAATATCGAAGTTGGAACAAAAGAAGGTTACATTGAATTTTTCAAAACTGTGTCAGAACGGACGCTGAAAATGATTATTGATTGGCAACGAGTTGGATTCGTTCATGGCGTAATGAATACCGATAATTTATCGATTCTCGGTTTGACGATTGACTTTGGTCCGTACGGCTGGTTGGAAGGTTACGATAAAGGTTGGACGCCGAATACGACCGATAATCAAAATCGTCGCTATCGTTATGGTCAACAAGTTGGCGTCGGTTTGTGGAATTTGTTTCAATTGGCAAACGCCCTGTATCCGTTGATTGAAGATGTAAAACCGATGGAAGCAATTTTGGATAATTATAAAACGGCTTTCGCCAAACAATACCCGGCGATGATGCGTCAGAAATTGGGTTTAATGACGACATTGGAAACGGATGAGCAACTAATTGCGACCTTAGAAAATAACTTGGAAATGGTCGAAACCGATATGACGATTTTCTTTAGAAATTTAAAAAATATCAATAAAAATACGATTATTGAGGATAATGATGATTTCTTAAATATGGTTCGAGATGCATTTTATAATGAATCAGAATTGAACGCTAAACATTTGACTTCTTGGCGAGATTGGTTCGGTTTATATGTGTCAAGATTAGAAAAAGAAACGGCTACGAATGGCGAACGAAAAGCATTGATGGACTCCGCAAACCCGAAATATGTGTTGCGAAATTATATGGCTCAAATGGCAATTGATAAAGCAGATAATGGCGATAATACTTTGATTGACGAATTGCATGAGGTTTTGAAAAAGCCTTATGATGAACAACCTGAATATGAAAATTGGTTTGCAAAACGACCAGAGTGGGCGAGAAATAAAGTGGGTTGCTCGATGTTGTCTTGTAGTTCTTAAAAACTTCTATCATTACGGTGAATGCCGCAATCCGATAACGACAACAGCACAAAATTGTAAGAAGTTACTAATTTAAAAAGTACCACCATAAAACGCTGCCTTTGCCGTTGCCAGATTGCGGCATTCGACGCAATGACGGAAAAGGTCGGCTTTAATTGTAAAACATAAAGCACATTTTGGAAAAACAAATAATAGGTTTAGGAACTGCCGCAATTGGTCGTCCGCATTATATTAATATTCGTCAAGAAGCCGTTGCAGCATTTGATTTAGCCACATTCAAATCGAATGGAATTGCAGTTTTAGAAATGGCTTATCAACAAGGAATTCGATATTTTGATACGGCACCAAATTACGGCATTGCAGAAGAATTGGTATTAAATTGGGCGAAAGCCAAAGCCGATAAAACGATTGAAATAGCGACAAAATGGGGATATTCTTATACGGCAAACTTTGATATAAATGCGGAGGTACACGAGGTCAAATCACACCGTTTAGACAACTTAAATCGACAATGGAAATTCTCAAAAGGCTTATTACCAAACTTGTCAACCTACCAAATCCATTCAGCAACTTTCGAAACAAAGGTTTTGGAAAATAAAGCGATTTTGAATCGTTTGGCAGATTTGAAAGCAGAACATAATCTAAAAATTGCAATTACGACAACTGGTGATAATCAAGTGGAGGTATTGAAAAAAGCGATGGAAGTTATGGGGAATGGTTCGGGCTTATTTGATGCCTTTCAGGTAACTTATAATATATTCGATCAGAGTATCGCAACGATTGTAGCAGATTTGAAAGCAGCAAATAAACGATTGATTATCAAAGAAGCAATGGCAAATGGAAGGGTTTTTCCAAATGTTAGTTTTCCGAATTATAAGAAAATTTATACGGTTTTAAGTCAATTGGCAAACAAATATAATGTGGGAGTAGATGCCATTGCAATTCGGTTTATTGCGGATACAATTCAACCTTTTAAAGTCTTAAGTGGTGCAGCGATAAGTGAACATTTGATTGGCAATTTGAGCGCGAATGATTTTGAATTGACAAATAAAGAAATTGAATTGTTGAAAAGTTTTGCGGTTGAACCGAACGTTTATTGGAAGGAAAGAAAAAAATTAGGTTGGAGTTAAATAATTAAACCGTGTCAGCTTTGAAAACTGATACGGTTTCTGACGAATTAG
>CAWVWD010000725.1:0-2193 GCA_963933585.1 uncultured Saprospiraceae bacterium | reverse complement strand
TACTCGACACTATTAACTTGACTTACTACTTAGTAGAAAGTATTATACTCGATTTCTTATAATTTGGTTATAGATTCTGAAATTGGAAATAGAATTATACTCAATTTTGCTAAGGAAACCGAACCTGTGAAATCTTAATTATTATGGAGTTTGCTCTTTCTTGTTAGGAGAAGATTGAGATGAGGCCCAAAAAAAAGGCAGCATTGATTGCTCAACGCTGCTAGTAATCAACTATTACTCTCTCTAATATATAAACTGTATCTTTATTCGAGTTTTATTTAAATCTTTTACGATTTCCTGATTTATAACGAACTACTTTTGCTTTAGGATATCGTTCCGAAATTACAAATTTCAAGAACTTTTCAGCTCCTTCCTTAGTGTTGAATTCTCCTAGCATATAACAATATTTAGGATTCGTAGCCTCTTCAATCATCAAATTACCAAACTCAGCAAATAAATAGTGATTATCTGCTAAACGTTCCATAGAAGTCGCCACCTGAATGCTATATCCTGTAAATTCTTCTACCAAATAACTTGGTTTACTATATATATTTTTGCTAATTGCATTTTCAGGTTTCGTACTAATCTGAACGATTTCACCGAAAGCACCAAGAATGGCAGAACCTTTTGCTGTTGTTATTCCTAAATCAATCTGTCCAAATTCTACGTTTTGTGCGAACATTGGAACGGAAAGCATTAAGGCAACGATTAAAGTAGCAATATTTTTCATGATATGGTTATTTTATGGTTTATGATGCATGCGGCTACTTACCTATATTTCAATTAAGATGCCAAACAAAATATCGCCTTAAAAGCAGTATTGATTTATTACCTTATATAGGATTAAAATGCTGTTAATCAAATGTTTATATTTTATTGTTTTTGTTATAAAAGCAAATTTGTAAATTCTCATTTTGATTCAGAATAGACACTTTATTCTATTTTTGAAAGTCAATTATGAAAAGCCATAAGTGTGACTTTATAATTTAAGCATAATTTATGTTAATCTTTGTTTATAAGTGATTCATATGATTATCAAAGTAGGTGAGTGTTGTTTAATTTAGGCTTATCTACTCATAACTGATTTTAGTTTGAAAGAATGGAATTAACGCTTCAAAATGCTATCAATTTCTTGGAAGTCAATATACCTTGGCTGAGTTTGGTGATTATACCAATTTCAGCGGCGTTGATTGGTTGGCTAACTAATGTCATAGCGATATGGATGACATTTTATCCATTGCAATTTACAGGATTGGGGAAAGTTGGATGGCAAGGAATCGTACCGTCTCATGCTGGGAAAATGGCTGCTCTTTCTGTGGATTTAATGGTTGGAAAGCTGGTGAACTTGAAAGATATATTTGGAAAAATAAAACCGGAATATATTGCTGAGAAAACTTATCCTTTATTGAAAGTTGTCTCTGATGAGGTAATGGACAAGGTCTTATCTGAAAAAATGCCTTTCCCTTGGTATTTTTTTTCGGATAATATAAAAGATGAATTTTATAAGGAAGGGAGTAAAGAAATTCCATATGCTGTTCAATCTACGATGAAAGATATTCAAGAAAATATTGAAACGCTTTTTGATATAAAATCAATGGTGATTGAGCAATTAGAAAATGATAAGACCTTATTAAATGAGATTTTTTTAAAGTGTGGTGAGGAGGAGTTTAAATTTTTGGAACGTTCAGGATTATATTTTGGATTTTGCTTTGGTTTGATGCAAATGGTACTTTGGTATTTTATTCAAGATTTGCCTTTTTCGTGGTTAATCTTACCGATTGGAGGATTATTGGTTGGATACTTGACAAATTGGTTGGCATTAAAGTTAATTTTTAAACCACAACAACCGATTAAAATCGGATTTTGGACTATTCAAGGTTTATTTTTAAAACGGCAAAAGGCTGTGTCGGAGACTTATGCGAACATTGTAGCAACCAAAATATTGACAACAAAAAAGATTTTTTTCTCAATTTTGAGTGGAAAGGAAAAGGAAACGTTAGATAAAATAATTGAAAATAATGTGAGCGAAGCGGTCGATAATAGCGTAAAAAGTTTCCGGTCTATTATTCAATTATTAATGGGAAGAAAGGCTTTTGAGAGTCTTAAGCAAACGATCTACAAGGCTTTTAAAGCTATTCTTCCTGAAATTGTCGCAGCTACCTTTGATTATGCAGATGAAGTATTGGATATGGA
>CAWVWD010000724.1:0-2194 GCA_963933585.1 uncultured Saprospiraceae bacterium | reverse complement strand
CTCCTATTTTTACCGCTTTTTTTATCTTTTTCAGGCGCTTTCGCAAAAATGCATAAATACGATTTAGAATGTCCAATTCACTCAATTCTACCAAAATAAAATGTTTAATTAGAATTTGATTTTCAACCAATTGACTATTACTAATAATAATATTATCCGTTTTAAATACATTTGAATATACGTGAATCTCCCGATTTAAGTAAGCCAAATATTCTGAATAACCCAACTTCAATTCTATCTGATAACTATTCAATAAACTTAATTGTAACTGAAAATCTCGAATATTTCCTGCTGACTTAAATACAGAACGTATTTCTGTCAACTGCGCTTTTGCGACAATTCCCCCATCCGTCAGCCGTTCCAATAATCTAAACACAACTCGCATCTTCTTTACACAAAGTCGCATCTGTCGAAGACTCTCCTCATTCGGCAAAGCTTCATAAGTCTCCAACTCTCGCTGAAGCTTCATCTGCTGCTTTGTATAAAAACTATAAATTCCGTCTTGTAACATCTTTTATTAATTTGTATTTGAATAAGAACACTTCATTTGAAAATTACCATTCAGTTTTAATTTTCAATATTCACTTGCAGCATAAACAAAATCAAGTATCATCCCGAAAGTTCGAAATAGGTATCAAGTATCAGGCAGTTTTCCTTCAAAATCTTCTCACATTTCCACTATTTCCATTTACTCATCATAAATAGCACTAAATGTAAAAGACTTATTATCCAACACCTATAATTTACACCTACTAATTCGTTGACAGCGTAAGAACATTCAGCGAATCAGCATACTCAATCTATTCCAGAATACCTTCATCACAAAAAGGTGACTCAATATCCTCAATCTTTACCAAGTAAATATAATAAATCCAATTATACTTAATTAGAAAATGCGTTGCCAAAACACCGTAAAAATTAAAATTGTCAATCGTTCGTCCATAACAATTAAATGAGCGATTCAATATTTCCCCAAAACGCTCCCAAGATTTCAAATAGACTATTTTTCAATTTTATCTTATAGAAGGATACGTAGGTTATTTTCTATCCCCTTAATCCATTTCTTCAAAAGTTTCTCGCAGAGCAATATTAAACGGATTTTCGGGAGACTATAATTTTCCACCCAAAAGAAGATAATAACCAACAAAAGAAGGTTTTCATCCTTTTAATAATATTTTTTTTATCCATCCTACAAAATACACGTCAAAGCAACATACTTTAAACCAAAAGGAGATTTAATGTTCAGACTCGCTCATTTATTTTGTTTAACAAACATTAAACAAAGACTTAAAAACCGTTCAACAAGAGTTTGTAATCATTAATTATTAATTATTTCATCTGTAAATTAATAGCATTCATATTTAAAACTCTTAATAAAGTGTTAAATATAAATTCAAAATCATATCTTTCAAAAAATATTGAAAGTTTAATATTTAAAAATAAAATCATAAATACCTGACTATTAGTTAATTATAAATAAAATAAATAATTTTTTGATTATTTTCACATTAATAGTTAGACAAAACATTCTAAAATATTCGTTTTTTGTTTAAACATGTTATAAATTTGCTTCAACAAGATAGGAAAGAATTAAATAACTATTTTCAATAAATAAAATTTCAGTCATTATGTCAACATACGAATTCGATAATCAATTCAATAAAATGTCTTCTGTGCTAAATTCTTTTGCATATAATCTAACAAAAAATGCAGAAGAGGCTAAAGATTTGTTTCAAGAAACTGCGTATCGTGCAATGACAAATCGTGAAAAATTCCGTACAGGTACGAACTTCAAAGCGTGGCTTTTCACGATAATGAAAAATATATTTATTAATAACTATCGCAAAAAAGTAAAGGCGAACACAATAATCGACTCTACTGAAAACCTTTATTATATCAATTCAGGAAGCAATACAATTTCTAATTCAGGTGAAAATAATATACTGATGAAAGAACTTCAATCAATGATTGCAGGATTAGAAGATGGAATCAAAATTCCATTCATGATGCACTATGAAGGTTATAAATACCAAGAGATTGCAGAAGAATTAGATCTACCATTGGGAACTATAAAAAGTAGAATTTTCTTTGCTCGTAAGGCATTGAAAAGTCTAATTCAATCTCGTTATGGTAATATCATGATGAATGCATAATTCCAAACATTTCATACTAAATGTTAAAATTTCATAATATA
>CAWVWD010000723.1:0-2203 GCA_963933585.1 uncultured Saprospiraceae bacterium | reverse complement strand
ATTCAACTGGATAAAGAATATCAGCCGAAAGAGAGGTATTCTATTCTTATTGAATACACTGCAAAGCCAAACGAGCGTAAAATCGGTGGAAGTGCTGCTATTACACAGGATAAAGGTTTGTACTTTATCAATCCAACTGGAAAAGATGGCGATAAACCAACTCAAATTTGGACGCAGGGAGAAACGGAGTCTAATTCTTGTTGGTTTCCAACGATAGATAAACCGAATGAGCGTTGCACGCAAGAAATTACGGTAACGATTCGAGATGATTTTAAAACCTTGTCAAACGGTATTTTGAAATCTTCTACTCCAAATAACGATGGAACTCGTTCTGATTACTGGGTAATGGATAAGCCTCACGCGCCATATTTATTTATGTTAGCAATTGGTGATTTCGAAATTGTAAAAGATACTTGGAGAGGAAAAGAGTTGACATACTATATGGAAAAAGAATACGAACAATACGCAAAACGTATTTTCCCTTATACACCAGAAATGTTGACGTTCTATTCTGACTTATTTGGTTACGAATATCCTTGGTCGAAATATGCTCAAATCGTCGTTCGTGATTATGTTTCAGGAGCAATGGAAAATACAACTGGTGTTATTTTCGGTGATTTCATGAATGGGACAGAAAGGGAATTGATTGACGAAAAAAATAATGAAAGAATCGTTGCACATGAGTTAGTTCATCACTGGTTTGGTGATTTAGTAACTTGTGAAAGTTGGTCGAACTTGCCATTAAATGAATCATTCGCTAATTATGGCGAATATCTTTGGATGGAAGAAAAACACGGAAAAGAAGAAGCAGATTATCACTTAATGAATGAATTAAATGGTTATTTAGCTCAATCTCGTACTAAAACACACGATTTAATTTACTTTGATTACAAAGATAAAGAGCAAACTTTCGATGCACACAGTTATAATAAAGGTGGTGCTATTTTACATTCATTAAGAAATTATTTAGGTGATGACGCATTCTTCGCATCCTTAAAGCACTACTTAATAACCAATGAGTATACCGCTGTAGAGGCACATGATTTACGCTTATCATTTGAAAAAATAACTGGTCAAGATTTGAACTGGTTCTTTAATCAATGGTTTTTCGCGACTGGTCATCCTGTTTTGGAAGTTACGGAAGAATATGATACGACTACTCAAAAAATAAGAATTACCATCAAGCAAACACAAGATCCAGAACAAAATGAAGCGATTTATCAATTACCGCTAGCGATTGACGTTTATACCAGCGAAACGCCAACTCGCCATAAGGTAATGATTAATCAACGCAAACAAGTTTTTGAATTTGATGCTGCGACTGCTCCAAAATTAGTCAATGTTGATGCAGATAAGATTTTAGTAGGTAGAATCAAACATGAAAAGTCAGAAACACAGAGTATTTATCAATATCAAAATGCAAAAAACTATAAAAGTCGCTACGAAGCATTAACTATTTTAGAACCGAAAGAGGACGTAGAAGCGGACGAAGCAGTTGCAAAAGTATTCGATAATGCATTAAATGATTCACATTGGTACTTACGAGCAAAAGCGATTCAATCAGCAAGACTAAGTGATAAAATAGCAGATTTGGCCGTCAACGATGCACATTCTGCGGTTCGTACGGAAGCAATAAATAAGTTAGGAGAATCCGGAGACGCTACTTATCTTGCTACTTTAAAGCAAGCAATAGAGAAAGATTTAGCTTATCCAGTGATTGCTTCTGGTTTAAAAAGCTTAGTAAATTTAGATGCAGCGGCGGCGAAACCTTACGCAGAAAAAATGGAAGAAGATGAAAATGAAACCATTTTAGCAGCAGTAGGTGATGTGTATGGTGCAACTAAAGATTTAAGCAAAATGACTTATTTTGAAAATACTTGGACAAAAATAGGTGGCTTTCAAGTAAGTAGCTTTCTAAAAAATTACGATGCATTATTAGCCATATCAGATGATACAATAAAGATGGCTGCTGTTGATAAATTAAAAGCGACCGCAATGGATGAAGAAGCTGCTTCTTTATGGCAACGTTACGTTTGTGCAAGAAGTATTAATTCTTTGAAAGTATACTTCGCGCAAGGTGCGGCAGACGAAGATAATCCTAACAAAGCTGCTTTTGAAGCGAATCTTGCAAAAATCACAGAAATTTTAACGGCTGTTATTGATAAAGAAACAAATTCGCAGTTGACAAATATTTATGCGAATT
>CAWVWD010000722.1:0-2212 GCA_963933585.1 uncultured Saprospiraceae bacterium | reverse complement strand
ACAAAAGCGATGAAACTCGCCACCGTTTGAGCATCCAAAGTTGCATCACCCAACATTTGAATCAAACCTAAATTTGATTGCCAATCCTCTATCGCTTGAATATTTTGAAAGAACTGAACCAATGTTCGAGGCGTTGTTCGTTCGCCTGTTACCACTTCAGGATGTGTCAAAACGAAATTGATACAATCTTCGTGAATATCGTTTTCACTCGCCCACCTTGCCCAATTCTTCACTTCAAAAATCATCGTCACATGCAACATTCTCGTCAGCATCGCATCATCCATTGGCGTAACAGAATAGTCGCCACCGTCAGGGTTTGCCGTCAAAACGATTTGCCAATTATCCGGTAATTTCCAACTTACCAACTCGTAATTCTGCAACAATTGCATAATTCCTCGCAAGATTCTATCATCCGCCCGATTCACATCATCAATCAACAAAATCCCTTTTTCATCAGAAGTCGGCACCCAATTCGGAGCAGCAAAAACCGTTTTTCCATCCACGATTTTCGGCATTCCAACCAAATCCCCCATTTCCTCAAACTGAGCAGGAGCAATATATGCAAACGAAAAACCATTCGCTTTCGCAAATGTTTCTACCATTTCCGTTTTACCAATTCCATGATTTCCCCAAATACAAACAGGCGTTTTCCTTTTCACGTTTTCGTTTGTATCTAAAACGTGTTTTAGGAAATTTTTGATTTCTGTTGCGTTGGCGTTTGTGCCGTATTGAATATAGTTCATTTATTATTTTGTAAATTATTTAAAATCTTCAATCAAATCCAAAAAAATAAAGTTTCCGAGATTGCGGCGTATGTCGCAATCTCGGGCTACCCACGTAAAGTTGGACACTTTGATAACATAAATTTTCAGCAAATCGTTTAAAATCAATAAAAATCTGCGGAATCAGCGAAACCCGCCTGCTGTGCGAACGGGCAGGCCTGCGGGAGGATTTTTTTTAATAACTTGTCCCGATTTTTTCGGAATTAAACGGGAAGCCGAATTTCAAGTACAATCCAAAATAAATGAAACCTAAAAAATTATTCATTAATCACTCACCAAACGATACTTCTGTGCGAACCGTCTGCCGTCCGTCAAGAAAAGCGGCCGTTTACCGTCTTTTACCATGCTCGAACTCATCACCGTTTTAGCACTATCCACGATTGTCATCGGAACAGCTTATACGGCTTATGAACTCATTCATAAAGACTTCTTAGATTACAAGAATACGAATACGGAAGCCTTGCGAACGATGGATTTTGTAACTACTTTAGAAAGAGATGTGGCGAAATGTGATAATCTAATAATCCAAGATTATGGTATTCAGCTCTTTCAAAAACAACATATCATTCAATATGAATTTAACGAAACCAACACGGTACGTTATCTATCTAAAAACATAGCGATTACAGATACATTTTCTTTAGAAGTTCGTACTTTTGAAGTAGAAAATAAGACTTTGTTTTTAGAATATATTCCAACTTGTTTGGAGTGTACTGAATTACAAAAAGGCTATTCACTAAGCCTTGAAATTAATCATCATTAAATATAACTCGAATGAAAAAAACAATCCTCCTAATATCTATTTTATCATTTTCCATTTCCATTTTCGCACAACAAAACCTAATTCCAAATCCGAGTTTTGAGGATTATAATAGTTTGCCAAATAGTAAAGGTGGTATATCGGCAGGAAAATGTAAGAATTGGTTTGCTTTTAGAGGTTCGCCTGATTATTTTCATGTAAACGCACTACATTCAAATGCAAGTGTTCCTAATAATTTTTGGGGAAGTATTAATCCACACTCAGGTTTAGCTTACGGAGGATTCATTAATTGGTGTGATCATTATTGTAGAGAATATATTAGTATAGAACTAATAGATACATTAGAAATAGGAGCAGAGTATGAATTTGCCTGTTACATTTCTAATGCTAACCAAGGCATATTATCCAATGCTCAAGGTGTATTATTTCATACCGAACACCCGATGGGTTTATATGCTCCGAGTTCACTACCTACCTCACATTCAAATTGGATACTTAAAGAACCACATTATTACAATCCTAATTTACTATTGTTCACAGGCAGTTGGCAAGAGATAAGATTCCGTTTCGTAGCGACCGAACACTATAACTTTTTAAATATTGGTAATTTCTTTGCGAGAGGAGATCTTCGTGAAATAATCCTTATTAATAATTCTTCGCACAGTACTTC
>CAWVWD010000721.1:0-2223 GCA_963933585.1 uncultured Saprospiraceae bacterium | reverse complement strand
TAAAAACTCTCCACAACACATTTATTACCTGTCTTAAACTGAACGGATACTTTTCGTTTTGATAAACTTGTAACACCTTCAGAACTCCCGATTTCCTTAATTTTTTCCTCAAACAAAGGATTATTCATCGTTTCGTTAATCATCTGAACACAAATTTTATTATGTAAATCATTCAAAACATCAACTAACCCTTGTTCAAAGCTTCTAAAATTTCCATTTATCAATAAATCTGTCCCTTTTTTTGAAAGTTCTAGTATTGCTAATTTATGATTTTTATATATTTCTTGTATCTTGTCCATCGCAGAAGAGGTATTTTTTTTATGGTGGTGTGGTAATCCCATAAATATAAATATTCTTCTGCTTTTTCTTTTAATTAGTGGGACAATTTCCAATTACGCCCGATTTCGCTGATTCCGCATATTTTTATTGATTTTAAACGCTTTTCTACAATTGATTTTTCACAACACTTACAATGTTAGAAGGATGGCCGTTTATTCTTATAATTCATAAACTTAAAAAGTCACTACATCCAAGGAATCTTGAAAATACAATGCTCGATTCGTCAAATCCAACGCACACATAATGCCAGAGCGAAAGCAGCCAGCGTCAATATCCATATATTGGTTAACTGCCATATTTTCGTGCATCGTTTTTATCGTATCCACAGATTGTGGCGTATGTCCATGTACAATAATTTTGCCATCCAAATGGCTTCTATCAATTCGATGATACCAATCTCGAATCCAAATCATCGAATATTTATCTGTAAATGGATTTGAAATTCTAAAATTCAAGCCGGCATGAACCAAAATATAACCTTCTAATTCAATGAAGGGTTTCAAGCCTTTGAAAAATTCAAGGTGTGGATGAAATCTGAATTCTGCCAAAGTCAAACCATAACTCGCCAAAGTCTGTTTGCCGCCATGTTTTAAAAATAATTCCTTATTTTGATGACTCTCCAAAGCACATAACAACATTTCTTCATGATTGCCCAACAAACATTTCACTTGATAACCTGTACTTTGCAATTGTATAATATAATCAATCACACCTTTAGAGTCCGGTCCTCTGTCGATATAATCGCCTAACAAATACAGCTTATCCACCTTCGTAAATTTGACTTTATCGTTCAATAAAGTTTTGAACGTTTTTAAACATCCATGAATATCCGAAATTGCGATTTCTCTCATATTTTTGAATTACTTTTGTATAATAGTAGGTGTAAAGATTTAAAGGTATTTTGGTATAAAGGTTTGGACCGTTTTAATGTAAAAAATCGTTTATTCGTCGTTTGATTCATAAATCTTTATACCAGAACACTTATAAGCCTATAAACCAAATACCTTTAAACCTTCTAACATGAAAATTTCAGCCGTCATTATCACTTACAATGAAGCCGACAATATTGCCAAATGTCTGGATGCTGCTCAGCAAGTTGCTGACGAAATTATCATCGTGGATTCTTTTTCCAAAGATAAAACTAAAGTTATTTGTGCGTCTTATAATGTTCATTTTTTTGAACGAAAATTTGATGGTTATGGAGAACAAAAAAATTGGGGAAACGCTCAAGCCAAAGGCGATTATATCCTTTCTCTGGATGCCGATGAAGTCCTTTCCAAAAAATTAATTCAATCCATTTTGGCACAAAAGAAACAACCTACACACAAGGCATTTGGTTTCAATCGGCTGACAAATTTTAGCGGCACTTGGATTCGTTTTGCAGGTTGGTATCCTGACAAGAAGGTTCGATTATGGCAAAAAGATGCGGCAACTTGGATTGGAAAAGCTGTTCACGAAATTTTGGAAGTCAAGAACGATGTCAAAATCGGACAGTTAAAAGGTGACTTATTACATTATTCTTTTGATTCGGTTTTTGATTATTTGAATCGTCAAAATAAATACGCCAAATTAAGCGTCATCGAACAATTAAAACGTGGAAAAACACCTCAATTTCTACCGAGTTTATTAAAAGGAATTTATAAATTTTTTCTTTTGTATTGCTTCAAATTAGGTTTCGTACACGGTTATCACGGTTTTGTGATTTGTATCAATGGTGCAGGAAAATATCTAATTAATTACGCCAAGTATCGCCAAATCGAACATGCTAAAACAGCAAATATCTCTCAAGTTGGTTTACATTCAACGATTGAAAAAGCAGGAAAATACAGTTTTATAAACTTGCTTAAAATAAAATTCTTAGTCGATGAATATCGCAAAAATCAA
>CAWVWD010000720.1:0-2233 GCA_963933585.1 uncultured Saprospiraceae bacterium | reverse complement strand
AAGCTTAAAAATATTCTTAACTACCAAAAAAGTCTGAAACTATTTCTCCATTTTTTGCCATTTCCACAATCCATAAATTCCTTGGAAAGTGAAAATGATACTTTTAATAATATAAATATAAATTCCTCGATACCAACCGAATATAATACTAAGGAGTTGCTGTAAAATTTGAAAATGCCAACCTTTGATATTGTCTTTGCCTAAAAAAATAGTTTTGCCAAGAATTGCCATCCAAAGTACAAGTTCGCTTAATGATTTGCCATCGAAACCCCTTAAAAAGAAAAGGCTGCCGAAAAAAACGAGTATTGCCAGTCTATCAAATCGTCGATGCCATTTGTGTTTGGGTGTATGAAATAAGACGAAATTTTTAATTCCTAAGACCGCCATCATCGTTTGATTTGTGACGGACATCCAAGAATCTTTAAAAATCAAAACGTAAATTAACATTACAGACGACAAAATATAAAACAGCCAACCGTTTTTATTTTTGTTTGCCAATAACTGATTCATTACAAAAGCGGTGAGTACGCTCAATAATTCCGCAAGGAATAAATCTATGGACGTGTACATTTTCAGGTGGTAGTTTCTGTAATAAATTCAAAAAGAGAATCGTAAGAGGACTTATACTGAACTTGATTCAGTAGTGAAGGTCGGAACGACGATTTCTCTTAGGTTTTAGCTAAAAGAAATCTAATTATCCCATCATCAATTGACCGCTATACACTTCCTCAATTTCATCCAACACACTATGAATATAATCAACTTCCATACTCGTCACCAATTTACTGCGGTACTGTTTTATATCTCGTAAACCTCGAAAGTAATTCGTATAATGACGACGCATTTCGACGATTCCCGTACGTTCGCCTTTCCATTCTAAGGAGTGAAGCAAATGCTGACGAGCGGCTTCGACACGTTCGCTGACCGTAGGAGGAGCGAGGAGTTCGCCCGTTTTTAAGAAATGTCTGATTTCTCTAAAAATCCAAGGGTTTCCGATACTTGCTCGACCAATCATAATACCATCGACCCCGTAACGGTTTTTATATTCCAATGCTTTTTGTGGAGAATTAATATCGCCATTCCCAAAAATCGGAATATGAATTCGTGGATTATCTTTTATTTTACCAATTTTTGTCCAATCCGCTTCCCCTTTATACATCTGCTTACGAGTTCGTCCGTGAATGGATAAAGCTTTGATACCAACATCTTGCAAGCGTTCGGCAACTTCTTCAATGAAAATAGAATTGTCATCCCAACCCAAACGAGTTTTGACGGTCACTGGCAAATTTGTTGAATCTACAATCGCTTTTGTTAAAGCAATCATCCTTGGAATATCTTGTAGAATACCTGCGCCAGCCATTTTACAAACCACTTTTTTCACTGGACAACCAAAGTTTATATCTAAAACTTCTGGTTGTGCTTCCTCTACCATTGCTGCTGCACGTTGCATAGATTCTAACTCTGCACCAAAAATCTGGATACCAATAGGTCGTTCATAATCGTAAATATCCAATTTCTGAAGACTTTTGGTAGCATCTCGAATCAAACCTTCTACTGAAATAAATTCTGTGTACAACATATCCGCACCTTGTTCCTTGCATAATGCACGGAAGGGTGGATCACTCACGTCTTCCATCGGTGCTAATAATAATGGAAATTCTCCTAATTCTATATTTGCTATCTTGACCATTTTTTTTCTAAAAGTAGCACCACTCTCCAGAGTGGTATTCAAAATAAATTATTATTAGATTACTCTGAAGAGTAATTTTATTTACAACAAAGGTACGAAGTAATCGTTAACTGAAAAGTCAAAATATTTGGGTCACCTGCGTTTAAATGTCATTATTGTGTCAATAGGATATTGTAAATTAGCCTTCTACTTTTCAATCGTTTAAAATACTAAACCCAAACTCGTTAGAAAAGTGGAAACAAAATAATTTAACTAATTCTAATACGTTCTTTTTTCTCGATAAGTAAGCTGGTCGGAAAAATAACTTTGCTATAATCGGTCGCTTATTTATTTCCATTTCTTAACCATAAAAATGATAGAAATGCGAATAGAAGTTATTGGTATAATCGCATAGCCTAAATTTTGTAGGGCTTTTCGAGTTTTGCCAATTTTTTTCTAAAAATGAAAATATTAATTGTTGCTAAAACCATAAACAGTAAGTCAATAAGAAACGATATATATTTCATTGAGTCTTCCGATTAAGGGTAAACGTGTCAAAATAGA
>CAWVWD010000719.1:0-2236 GCA_963933585.1 uncultured Saprospiraceae bacterium | reverse complement strand
CAATAATTAATATTTCCTTTTGAGCAATCTTTTCAATATATCATTAACTAAAGAATACGCACTGAGTGAAAAACTATTTTGGTTTTTCGCAGCACTATCGCTATTGTCTATTTTTACGGCATTAGTAACGGATGTGTTGTACTTAGTCGCTGTGCCTTTTGCTGTAATTTTCTTCTATTTGGTGATTGTCGACTTTCGGTTGATCTATTATCTACTAATGCTTTTTGTACCGCTTTCAATAGAAGTACAACTGGGAAGTTTAGGAACAGATTTGCCGACTGAACCGCTGGTTGTCGGTTTGATGCTGGTTTTTATCATTCAAGTTATCGCAAAGAAGAACGATAATTTTGAATTTTATCGGCATCCAATAATATGGCTTTTGGCTTTATATTATTTTTGGATGCTCTTTTCGACCGCTTTTTCTGCCAATTTCATGGTTTCGTTCAAACAGTTTTTAGCAAAAACGTGGTTTATCACCGTTTTTGTCTTTATGACGGGACAATTAAATCGAACCGAAAAACAAGTCAAAACGCTATTTTGGGTCATTCTAATGCCAAATTTATTCGGAATCGCTTGGGTTTTATATCACTTCAAAGCCTACTTTTTCTCGTTTGAATATGTGAATGAAGCGATGACGCCTTTCTATCGAAATCATGTGAATTATGCAGCGATATTGACGTTGTTTTTTCCATTCGTATTCTTCGCAATAAGTTGGTATAAGCGATTTTCGTTAAAATGGTTAATCCTTTTGGGAACTGCCGTTTTATTTTTGGTTGCGATTCAGTTGACCTATACTCGGGCAGCTTATGCAGCTTTAGGAATCGCCTTCGGGGCATATTTTATCATTCGCTTGAAATTGACAAAGTATGCGATTGGCTCTGCTTTAATCGTAGCCGTTTTAGGTGTCCTATATGTTACGAATAATAATAAATACATCGATTACGCACCCGATTATCACAAAGCGATTTCGCATTATGAGTTCGATGACTTGATGAGTGCAACCACCAAATTTGAAGATGTTTCGACAATGGAACGGATGTATCGTTGGGTTGCAGGTTATCAAATGATTGATAAACGTCCGATTACAGGTTTTGGACCAGGAAATTTTTATAATTTCTATAAAGGTTATTCTGTCGGAATGTTCCGAACTTATGTAAGTAATAATATTGATAAATCAGGTGTTCACAATTATTATTTAATGACTCTGATCGAACAAGGGTTTCCAGGCTTATTGATTTTCTTACTTTTCGCCTTCGGAGTCTTAATCAAAGGCGAACAAATTTATCACGAAACCGATATTAATAATACGACTCGACGTAATATGATCATGGCGATTATGTTATCACTGATTATCATTTACGCCTTTTTATTAATCAACGATTTGTTAGAAGCTGCAAAAGTTGGCTCATTCTTTTTTATCAATTTAGCTTTATTGGTTAATTTGGATTTGATGAATAAAAAAGATAAGAAAGCGTTGGACATTGGTAAGGAGTAGTCAAACGGTTCAAAATATTTTGACTATTTTAATAAGATTATTCAGGATTAAGGACATTTTGAAAGTGTCTTTAATCTATAAAAATATTGAGCTGAACCTTAATCTACAAAGTAATATCAAATCGGTAATCTTATCATCATTAACCGGTAAAAATCCCTTAATCCACACAATTAATACCTATTTATTTCCTTCAAGCGGCAAAATAAATCATTTTTAGTACTCGTTTTTCTATCCGGAATAATGCATAAATATTGGTCATTAGGCATTATCAAAATATTCGTACTTCCGATATGGATTTTACACGTTCTAATCTTCCCTTTTATAATCAAAAATTCTCTTCAATTTTAGCGTCGAAATAAATAAGTATCTGAGCAAAAGTAATAACACATTTAAAATCAGCGAAATCCGAGGAAGCAAAACAGTAAAAAAAAGCAAAAAAAAATCCTCGCACCGTAGTACGAGGATTACAACAATCTAAAAAACGCAGCAACTTAGATTCTTTTATACTTTATGAACTTACTGCTCACAGCAAATTCATAAAGTGTTCTTTTTTAAGAATTTCGGAATAGATTAATCCAATATTAGAACGGTAAATAATAAGTAATTTTTAATTCGTAATTCAATCAAAACTCTTCCAAACCGGTCAATCGTTTTCTCACTTTAAGTATCTTTCTGATTTCTAAAACGTCGACCACAAAGGGATCAAACTCTTCTACATTATCTGAAACCAACCTTAAATGT
>CAWVWD010000718.1:0-2237 GCA_963933585.1 uncultured Saprospiraceae bacterium | reverse complement strand
CCAAGAACTAATATCTTGATTAAATAAATCTGTATTTGCAAACATATAACTCGTATTCGTCACCATCGAAAGGTCAGGAGTATCTAATGCTTGAATCGTAAGATTTTTGCATCCATAAAAAGCTCTTTCCATAGAAGTCCAAGTATTATCTCCCCATTGGTCAATTGATATAATATCTTCTTGACTTCCAAAAAATTGATTACCAAAATGAATACGAGGAAAATCGCCTTGAATTGCTATCGTGTGAGTTCCATAAGCTCCAAAATAATGCGTAACATCGCCAGTAATTCCAAACTCATCAAACACCCCATCATTATCCCAATCAACATCATAATTATAACCACTTCCTATAGTTGGGATTGTAATCGAAGATGCTTTCCAAGTCGTAATAAATGGTTGTGCGAAGCAATTTGAAGTAAAAAAGAAAAGTAGAGAAATTATTAATGTAGGTTGTACGAATTTCATAGGTTTTAGATTTTTAATTAAAAATAAGTTGAAATTTATTGGATTAAATATCGCCTATTTTTTTTGAAAATACAATTCAAAACTATCTAAATCTAATACTTCCCGACTATTTCTACCTTTTGAAATCAAATCACCTAATAAGAAAATTTGGTCACTTTTGGTAATTTTCAACTGATGGAAAAGGAGTTTTTCTAAAGGTTCGTAGCAACCGTGAATGTCCCCGATGGCGAAACGGTTGTTGTGTTTTGGATTTGAAATGAATTTTGGAAAATAAGATTGCATAAATGATAAACTGTGAAGCGAGGAACGAGCATCCGTCCACCGTCAAATGAGCGAAGCGAATGTCCGTCCACCGTCTTTTAATGACACTTAAAATAATCAAACGGTTCTAAACAATCTTTACATTGATACAAAGATTTGCAAGCAGTTGAGCCAAATTGACTGATTAATCTTGTACTATTAGAATCACAAAGTGGACAACAAACCAACCGTTCTTCGCCCCCCAATAATAACCGCTTATCCGAAGTCACACCGACAGGCGGCGCAATCCCGTAAGCTTTCAGTTTTTTCTTGCCATTTTCAGACATCCAATCGGTCGTCCAAGCTGGTGATAAAACTAACTTTATGCTCACATTATCATAACCGTTTTCTTGCATAATCGCCTTAATATTCACAGCAATCATATCCATCGCAGGACAACCAGAATAAGTTGGCGTAATCACGACTTCGATTTGTTCGTCATTGATTTTGACATCACGAACAATTCCTAAATCTATGATGGTTAGAACAGGTACTTCTGGGTCAGGAACTTGTTCTAAGAGATTGAAAATTTCTGATTTATTTGTTATTGTTTCCATTTTTTTTTGATTTTGAACCACAAAAGATGCAAAAGACACAAAAGTATTTTCACAAAAGGAAATTTTAAAAAATACTTTTGTGAATTCCTTTTGTGTCTTTTCTACCTTTTGTGGTTCAATAAAAAACTACCATTCCGCACCAGGATGAGCCCGTTGCAAATATTGCATATGTGATAAAATATGACCTAAATACTCTGTATGAATACCAGTTTTTCCACCTTGCTGCATCCAATCTTTTTTCGGAATTTCCAAAGTTGCTTCTCGCAAAACAGATTCTAATTTTTCGTAATAAGCCGTTTTTAATTCGTTCACATCCACACCAATACCTTCCGTCGCCATCGCTTTTTCTAAATCCGAAGAAGTCACTAATTCACCAGTAAACATCCACAAATCATTCACCGCATCTTGCATTTTCTCATGACTTTCAGCCGTTCCATCGCCCAAACGCAACATCCATTGCGAACTAAAACGCAAATGATATTTTACTTCTTTAATTGATTTTACAGCAATTGCAGACAGTTGCGAATCCGAACTTTTTGCCAATTGCTCTAAAAATAGATAATGCCAAGCATCGAAGAAAAACTGACGAGCGATAGTCTCGGCAAAGTTGCCGTTCGGCTGTTCGACCAATTGCACATTTTTATATTGTCGTTCATTGCGTAAAAACGCAATATCGTCTTCCGTTCTGCCTTTACCTTCGACTTCAGCTGCATATTGAAAATAGCTACGAGTCATTCCGAACAAATCCAAAGAGATATTCGTCAACGCCATATCCGTTTCCAAAGCTGGGCCATGTCCACACCATTCACCTAAGCGTTGCCCCAAAATCAAATTGTTATCGCCCAATGCGATTATATAATCCGTCATAATTTTTTAGATGTTAGATGTTAGATGTTAGATGTTAGATAACTTCCA
>CAWVWD010000717.1:0-2244 GCA_963933585.1 uncultured Saprospiraceae bacterium | reverse complement strand
AACTTTGTTACACAATCTGAGAAATCAGAATTTGGACACTTTTTATCATTTATAATCATCACTTTTATTACGATTTATTTAATCACAATCGGCTTATGGAAATTAGCAATTCCAACGATTTTATTCAATATAATCGGTAACTTCTACCCAATTTTATTACAACGTCATCACCGAATGAGAATTGAAAGAATTAAAAACCGTTTTACTATTTAAATGTTAAACAATAAACAATAATAAAAAAATCAGATAATCGAATAGTAAGCGAAGTGACAACAGATAAATAATGAGCGAAGCGATAGCAATTGATTTATTAATAAAAGAACCATTTTTTGGACATTTTCTGACACATTTTAAAAAGGAAATGTCAGAAAAAACGGAGACAATTGCGATTGCAACAGGTGAAAAAAATGATTTGACGATTTTGATTAATCCCAATTATTGGAATAATGTGCTGTATCGATCTGACCTAAAAATGGGAGAAATTAAACATCAATTATTGCATTTGATTTTTGGACACTTGAATCGTTCTATCGCTTACCAAAACGATGAATTGTTCGGAATTGCAAGCGATTTGACGATTAATCAATTTATTGAAAACCCTCAATTAACCTTTGATTCGATTACGTTAAAAGACTTTCCTGATATTGATTTGCCACCGAATAAAACAGTTGATTTTTATTATAAACGCTTCTTAGAAATCTTGATAGAACCCATATATGGAAACACGGCTGCACGTCAATTTTTGCAAAAAACATTAATAGAAGGGCATCAAAAATTAAAGCAACATAGTCTTTGGGGAAGGCAAGAGGAAATTGGAAATAGCACAAAAAAAATCACCGAACAAAAAGTACTAAAAGCTTTGCAAACTGCTTGGCAACGTTATAAGCGAAGTAACGATATTGGAAACTTACCACAAGGTTTAGAAAGTCGGATTAATACACAATTAGCACAATTAAAACCTAATGTGAATTGGAAACGAGTGTTAAGATTATTTATAGCAAAAAGTCGAAAAACAGTTATTAAAAATACCATTCGTCGGCCATCAAAACGTTATGGAACTTCGCCTGGAATTCAAGTCAAAAAACGACAAAAAATCTTGGTGGCCATTGATACTTCCGCTTCAATAAAACCGGATTTACAAAAACGCTTCTTTGAGGAAATATTTCATATTTGGCGACAAGAAGTAGAGATTTATATTGTAGAATGTGATGTCGAAATTCAGCAAAAATATAAATATATTGGAAAAGCACCCGAAATTGTAAAAGGTGAAGGCGGAACGAGTTTTAATGCACCGATTGAGTTCGCTAATTCAACTTATTTGCCGGATGGAATTATTTACTTTACCGACGGAAAAGGGGAGGAGCCAACGGTTAAAAGTCGGTCTCCGATTTTGTGGATGATTGAAGAAAAGGAAAAATTGAAAGCTGTTTTGAATTTTCAAAGGGCTTTTTTATAGAATTATTGCTCAAAAAAAATCGTCTTGCTCTTTAAAACAGATATAATTTAATTAATCAATGTAATATCAATCACGTTGTTATTTTCAAAAAAGCTGTTGTTTTACATGGTTAAATAAATTAATCATAAATTAAAATCTATAAAAATGTTCGATTTTTTAAAGTCAATGATGGGTGGAGGAAACAATGCAGCGAAAGTAGCACTGGACAATGGTGCCGTAATTATCGATGTGCGCACACCGGCGGAATTCTCTGGTGGACATGTAAAGGGTGCGATTAATATCCCTTTAAGTGTGGTTGGTCAGCAAGTAAATAAAATCAAAAAATATAATAAACCAGTTGTAACTTGCTGTCGATCAGGAGCAAGAAGTGGTTCTGCAGCGTCAATTTTACAAGGTCAAGGCATCGAAGTCGTAAACGGTGGAAGCTGGCAAAGTGTTCAAGCGTTGTTAAATGAGTAATCTGGTTACGTGATGCTTAATACGTTCTGCTTTAAGTATCAAGTGCGGAATAGATTCAAGAATTCAGAAAAATCGCTTACCTTTGCAGGAAAAATATTAGGAATATTTAAGACGCAATTTTAAAAGTATGAATCGATTGATAAGCCACACTTTTACATTTTTCAGCTATTTCATTATTGGAATTGTACTGTTGTATTTTGTTGGATTTTACCAAAATTGGCTTGTTCCGCAGCAGATTAGTACAGATGTTGAGATGGGAATAGATGGTAAATCTGTATTTTGGAATTTCGGGTTAATCCTGCTTTTTGGGATTCAACACAGTGTCATGG
>CAWVWD010000716.1:0-2250 GCA_963933585.1 uncultured Saprospiraceae bacterium | reverse complement strand
CGATTTTATAATATTAACGATTGCGTTAGTACGATAAAACTCGTAACTCGTAACCCGCAACCCGCAAATCATGGCAAAATCGTATTTAGAGTTAGAAGTTTATAAACTTTCGTTTGATTTATTTATAGAAACACATCAATTTTCATTCAAGATGCCGAAACATGAAATGTATGAATTAGGCAGTCAATTAAGACGTTCGGCTGATTCTGTAAATTCCAATATTGTGGAAGGCTATGGAAGACGAGTTTATAAAAATGATTTTATTAAATTTTTGATTTATTCACATGCAAGTAACGATGAAACCATCAATCATTTAAGAAAAATTAAACATTTATATCCAAATTTAATCGAAAGTGATAATTTGATAGAACGATATGATATATTGGGCAGAAGACTAAATGCTTTTATTGATTATGTAAGAAAAAATTGGAAATGAATGGGTTGCGGGTTACGAGTTATGGGTTGCGGGTTGCGGGTTACGAGTTGCGGGTTTTATCGCAATATTGTGAAATCGCAATAACGATTACGGCAGTACGATAAAACTCGTAACTCGTAACCCGCAACTCGCAACTATAATATTAACGATTACGTTAGTACGATAAAACTCGCAACACGCAACCCGAAACTCGTAACATGAATAACAAATGGACGGTTGCTTACGCTTCGGTGATAGGCAATTCACATATAGAATTAGGACTGCCTTGTCAGGATAGTTCTGCTTACGAACCGATTAATGATGATTGCGGCGTTGCTGTGGTTTGTGATGGAGCAGGTTCTGCTTCTCATGCTCATCTCGGTTCTGAATTGACGGCGAGATTAGGCGGGCAATACTTTAAAGAGCTGGTCGAAATGCAAGGTTGGCATGAGGCAAAAGAATTGCCGAGTGATGAACTTTGGAAAGGTTCGGCTATTGTGGCTTTGCGTAAGATTCGAGAGGAATTGGGGAATTTGGCGGAAGCTGAAAATCTCAAAGTTAACACCTTGGCATCTACGATAATCGTGGTGGTACATTCGCCGAACGGTTTGTTAGTGGCTCACGTTGGTGACGGACGGGCAGGTTTTTCTAATGGTGAAAAATGGTTTAACTGCATGAATCCGTTTCAAGGTGCAGAAGCGAACGAAACGATTTTTATGACTTCCGATATTTGGGGCGAAGATGAGATTACTCATTTTGCTCAGGCACACGTTGTTCGTGATAATATCACAGCATTTACATTGCTATCAGATGGTTGTGAGAAAAGTTCGTTTGAGGTGAATATTTTTAATTCAAGAGAAAATAAGTTTTTTGACCTCAATAAACCATTTCCAAAATTCTTTGAACCGAATGTTCAAGGTCTGAAAATGCTGCACAAAGAAGGCAAAACACAAGAAGAAATCAATAAACTTTGGACAGGATTTCTGACCAATGGAACGGCTCAATTCAAAACCGAAACGGACGATAAAACGATGATTTTGGGCGTTTTAAATAATAATGAATCGTCGGCAGTCGAGCGTACGGAATCGGCCGTTGAAGGAGCTAAACCTGATGTTGGCGAAAGCGAATCTTAAATTATTAAGAAACCGTGTCGGTTTTTAAAACCGACACGGTTTAATCTATATGAAACTGATAAAATCAACTTGAGATACTTCTGAAATTGTAAACATTTTTCAATATTAGAAGGAAACCTTTACTTTTTCATTTAAACGTCAAAAAATCATATAAAAAAAATCTTTATTTAATTCGCAATAATCGCTTCTGATTTTGCAGTAAATCCATTAAAATATGAACATAAATTTATTCCTTAAACAATTATTTTTATTTTTCGCATTAGGCGTTTTGAGTGTGAATACCGTGTCTGCAACACATATTATCGGTAGTGAAATATCGCATGAATATATTGGGAATCATAATTATGTGGTACAAATAAAATTATATCGAGATTGTAGTGGAATACCAATGACTAATAATTATGCAACGGTTACAATGAAAAGGCTTGATTATAGTCAAGGAACGTTTACAGCGAATCTTCCTTTCATTGGTTTTAATGATGTAACAGGAGTATGCCCTTCTGAACCAACAATTTGTACGGGAAATCCGAATGCTACTTTTGGTATTGAAGAATATATTTATAAAGATACGGTAAATGTACCTTTTGATGTTGTATCAGGTGGTGTTGTATTTTATTGGTCTTCTTGTTGTTATCCTAGTAGTATAACAACTTTAGCAACAACAAATATAACTATTATTCAAACTACTTTAACTCCATCGGG
>CAWVWD010000715.1:0-2251 GCA_963933585.1 uncultured Saprospiraceae bacterium | reverse complement strand
ATTCCGGATAGGTTTTACTTACTTTACAATCTAAAAACTATACATATATAATGTTTATAACAATCACTTTCGCACTATTTCTAATTTGTCTAATTATTCAAATCTTATATTGGGTAATTATTTTTTCTCGTGTGGCTTTCGCCCCGCCCAACAATAATCCGATGGCAAGTAAAAAGGAACCAGTAGAAGCCGCAAATTATCCAATTTCTGTGATTATTTGTGGTTATAACGAAGGTCGTAATTTTCAACAATTTTTACCTCAAATTTTGGAGCAAAACTATCCGAACTTTGAAGTAATCGTGGTGAATGACCGTTCGACCGATAATTCCGCAAAGATATTAGAAGCGTTTGAAAAACAGCATAAACATCTTCGAGTTATTAATTTAACTGATTACGATCGAAAACAACGGGGCAAAAAAACGGCTTTGACGCAAGGTTTAAAAGCAGCAAAACACGAAACTGTTTTATTGACGGATGCAGATTGTTATCCAAATTCAAACCTTTGGATTCAAACGATGGCAAATGCGGTCGATGAAAGTAAAATCATGGGAATCGCTTACGTTCCATTTGATAAACGACCGACTTTCCTAAATAAATTCTTGCGATACGATAAGATTTATATTGCAATCCAATACTTATCTTTTGCCTTAGCAGGAATGCCGTACATGGGAGCAGGAGCGAATTTGATTTATCGAAAAGACTTGTTTTTTAAATCCAGCGGTTTCAAAAAACACGCTCATGTGGCTTCAGGCGATGATGATTTATTTGTGAGCGAAGTCGCAAATAAGGAAAATTTAGCCGTCGTTTTGAAACCCGAAAGTTTTATTTATTGCGAACCAAAAGATACTTTCCAACAATTTTATCATCAGAAATCAAGACATATTAGTACCAGTTGGCACTACAAATTACACCATCAACTTTTGTTAGGCGTATTGGCTCAATCTCATTTTTGGTTGTATGTTTTCGCTTTGGTCGCTTGTTTTAATCTTAGTTTTCTACCGTTTTTATTTGGTGGGATTATTTTGAGATGGTTCATAATGCTCGTTATTTTTAGAAAAATCGCACATCGTTTTGATGAAAAAGATATGACGATTTGGTTGCCATTAATGGATGTTTTGTATGTGTTTTATTATTTTGTGTTTGCGTTGCCATTGGTGAAAGGGAATAATAATCGATGGGAATAGTTCTTTAATTTTAATTCAAAAATTATCATTATGAAATTCAAATTTATCTTATTGCTACCTTGTTTATTCTATTTTTCTTGTACAAACGAACCAACTAACGAATATCAATTAGACAAAGAAGCATTAATCAAAGCTCAAAATGATTACGAAAATTCCACTATTCAACACCAAAAAGTACAATCAAAATCCATTATCACGATTACGAAAAATGAAAAAAAGGTTTTGGCGATGATTGAGATTTTTCAGAATTGGAAATTGGATAGTTTGGAAAAAAGGTTTAAACCGATTGAAGCCGAAGCCGAAGCTAAGTTGACTTATTTTGATGGACAATATCGAATAAGACCTGAAGTATCAGAAGTTTATTTTCATACTACACTTGGTAGATATATTCAATCTGTATATTTAAACTTCGATAAAGGAAAATCTTCATCGAGTAGATGGAGAGGTACTAAAGAAAAAATTTCATTAAATACAGATTATAACGGGGTTTCGATACCAAAAGAATATGGTGGTGAAATGAGTAATGAGATTATTTTTGGTTTTGGTGAGTTTGAAAATAAACATGAAAAACTCTTATTAAAAATAGGAAATCATTATAACGAGGAAATTTCTATTAACTGGGGAAATGGAACTATTGATTTTCAAATTGAATCTGCTATTTTTATGAATCCAAGTGAAATCAGGAATTTAAACCCAAATAGGAGTGAATTGTAAATTATTAAAATTAAAAAAAATGAACCTTAAATCCATTATTATTTTATCGTGTTTATGCTGTTTTTCTTGTTCTGATAATCCAATCAAAGAATATCAATTAGACAAAGAAGCATTAATCAAAGCTCAAAATGATTACGAAAATTCAACTACTCAACATCAAAAAGTACAATCGAAATCTATCATTACGATTACTAAAAACGAAACAAAGGTTTTGGCGATGATTGAGATTTATCAGAATTGGGAATTGGATAGTTTGGAACAAATTTTCAGACCTGTTGAAAATGAAGCGGAAGCGGTTTTGACTTATTTTGATGGGGAATATCAGGTTAAGCCACATGCCTTTACAGTTGAAT
>CAWVWD010000714.1:0-2252 GCA_963933585.1 uncultured Saprospiraceae bacterium | reverse complement strand
ATTCTTAATTCAAACATTTTCTTAAAGTTGTGAATATGAAATTTTAACTTTGTACATATTCTAACCAAATTCAAATTATGAAAATTTTCCAGCGATTATCTAATCCCTTTGTCATTTTTGTAGAACGTTATTATCCGGATGCATTCGTTTTTGTAGTCTTACTAACTTTGCTAACATTCGGTTTAGCCATCGGTTTAACGGACGCAACAGCAATAGATGCCGTGAATGCTTGGGGTGGAGGTTTGTCTGCATTATTAGGGTTTATGGCTCAAATTTGTATCATTCTTTTTGCAGCACACGCTTTGGCTCATACAGATGCGATGCAAAAAATATTATCGAGAATTGCAAAAATTCCAAAAACAGCGACACAAGCTTATGTATTGGTTGCAATAATTTCAGGTGTAAGTAATTTGTTAGCTTGGTCTTTAGGTCTAATCGTCGGAGCGATTATCGCCCGGCAAGTAGCAATTGAAGCGGATAAAAAAGGTCTTAAAATACATTATCCACTTTTGGTAGCGACGGCTTATGCCGGTTTTGTGGTTTGGCACATGGGTTATTCGAGTAGTTCGGCTTTATTTGTCGCAACGCCTGGGCATATTTTAGAAGCAGAAATTGGAATCATTCCGGTTACAGAAACAATTTTCACGACTTGGAATATTGCAATTGCAGTAGTTACATTGATTGGGATTGCAATTATTGCTCCGATGATGCGACCGGATGATAAAGATATTATCCGTGTAAAATCGAAAGATTTATTAAAATCAATGCCGAAAAAATTAGAGCGAATAGAAGTGAGAACACTTGGTGATAAATTAAATAATAGTCGTTGGTTAACCCTTGCTCTAGGTGGTATTTTGACGGTTTATTTAGTGAATTGGTTTATTGAAAAAGGATTTAATTTAGATTTGAATATCGTTAATTGGACGTTTTTAGCTTTGGGTTTATTGTTAGCTCGTTCGCCATTACATTATGTAGAATTGGTGAAAAATGCTGGAAAAACTTTAGGTCCAATACTATTACAATATCCATTTTATGCAGGAATAATGGGTCTAATGAAAGATACTGGTTTGGTATTGATGATGTCGGATTTGTTCACACAAGTTGCGACTGCGGATACTTTATCGTTTTGGGCGTTTATTTCAAGTGGAATTGTCAATATGTTTGTGCCTTCTGGCGGTGGACAATGGGTAATTCAAGGACCAATTTTCATAGAAGCCGCTCAAATGTTAAATGTCAATCCGAGTGTAATCGTGATGGGTGTTGCGTATGGCGATCAATGGACGAATATGATTCAACCATTTTGGACGATTCCGCTTTTAGCAATTGCAGGTTTGGATATGCGCAAAATTATGGGATATACTTTTGTGATTTTATTATTCACCTTGTTGACTTATGGCGGTGGTTTGTTGATTTTGGGAGATGGATTCTAGTGGGTTTTTGGTTGCGAGTTACAGGTTTTATCGCTTAGGCGTAATGGTTTAACGACAAAACCCGTAATTCGAACTCGAACTAAATATTCCCTTTAAATAATTTAATTGAAATAGCTAAAAGGATAATTCCGAATACTTTACGAAGAATGGAAGTTCCTTGTCCTCCTAAATTTTTCTGAAGCCAATCTGAAAAATAAATGACGATGAAAAGAATAATTAGATTAATAAGAATCCCAGCAATAATACTGATTTCTTGATATTCTGCTTTCAGTGATAAAATTGTAGTTAACGTGCCAGCTCCTGCAACTAATGGGAACGCAACGGGAAAAATCGAACCAGAATTCGTATCCAAACTTTCGTGTTTGAAGAATTCTACGCCTAATACCATTTCTAATCCAATGATAAAAATAACAATCGCACCCGCTAGTGCGAACGAACCGACATCAACTCCAAAAAGTGATAAAATTAATTCTCCAACAAATAAAAATGCAATCATAATTACTCCCGAAGCGACAGATGCTTTCAGCGGATTTACATCAATATTTTTTTCCTTTAAACTGATAAAAATCGGAATATTTCCTAACACATCAATGATAGAAAATAGAATTAGTGTCACTGAAATAATTTCTTTTAGCATAGCATTTTAATTTTAATAATTAATAAATTTTAGTAGTCTTTTTATCAAAAAGGCGGCGAAAGTAACACATAATATGGAATTAAAATCTCATATCATCCATTCTTTTTGATTTTACAAAATTTATGTAAATATTAATAGGAATTAAATAATACGTATGACTGTCATTTTGAGGTTGGGAGCGACGT
>CAWVWD010000713.1:0-2253 GCA_963933585.1 uncultured Saprospiraceae bacterium | reverse complement strand
ACAATACACAGATAGTATTTTTGATAATGAAATGTCGAAACAAACGGCGATGATTGCAGGAGCTTCCGGCGGAATGATTGGAGCAGCGTATTATCGGGAATTGTATTATCGACACCTTGAAAACCGTTTGGATGGAAACTTATACGATAGATTCTATATGACTGAAATATCGAAAGATTTGCAAAATGCCGTTTTCTTTTCCATTGCAGTCAATGATTTATTTTTGCCTTGGGCAAAGTTCAAAGATAATAATGGTGAAAATTATCCAAAAGATAGAGGTTACATTTTTGAGCGACAGCTTAATGAAAATACAACTGATATTTTGGATAAACGATTATCTGATTATCAAAAGATAGAACAATCCGGACGAATTCCGATGATGGTTTTTTCACCTGTGATTGCGAATGATGGAAAGAAAATGATTATTTCACCGCAAGGAAAATCTTATTTGACGGCTCCGAAATCAGCACACAAGAATCCACAAAAAGTAGAATTTGATGGCGTTGATTTTCAACATTTTTTCAAGAATCAAAATCCTGGAAATCTAAAATTCACGTCAGCTCTGCGAATGAATGCAACTTATCCTTACATTTTGCCAAATGTTTATTTGCCATCTTCGCCACCGATAGAAGTCGTTGATGCTGGTTGGAGAGATAATATTGGGGTAGATATTCCCGTTCGATTTACACACGTCTTTAAGGATTGGATTCAAGAAAATACAAGTGGAATTGTGTTTGTACAGGTTCGAGCATCCGAGAAAATCGATACTTCGGAAGTCCTTACTTCTGACCAGGGCATTATCCAAAGTATTATTAATCCATTAGGATTAGTCGGTCAATTTATGGGTATGCAAGATTTTAATCAAGATGCAGCATTAGATTATATTCAAGAAATCTACGGTGATTTTCCGACCGATGTCGTTCGATTTATGTATCGTCCATCACAACTAAATGAGAAAGCTTCGATGAGTTTTCATTTAACGAAAAAAGAAAAAAAGGATATTATCAATGCGATTTATTTGGATGAAAATCAAGCGAGTTTAGAGCATCTACGGTTGCTAATTAGAAATTAAAAATGTGTAATTAAGAATGACCGAATCTACGATACGCCTAATTACACATTTTTAATTTCTAGTTAATCTTCCCAAATGCTTTCCCTAAGTAATCATTAATATCACCGGCAATCATAGATTCATAACCATATTTCTCAGCGGCTAAATCGCCAGCCAAACCATGCAGGTAAATACCTAAGAGTGCTGCACCTAAAGGTCTATAACCTTGTGTCAAGAAAGCGGTAATAATTCCAGTTAATACATCGCCACTTCCGCCAGTTGCCATTCCAGGATTTCCTGTTGAATTAAAATAACAGTTTCCATCAGGACAAGCGATAGACGAATGTGCGCCTTTTAGAATGATAAGAATTCCGAGTTCTTTAGCTTTTGCACGTTGTAGATTATTACGTTCAAAGTCATTAGAAGTTTCACCGAATAAGCGACGGAATTCACCATGATGAGGCGTAATGATACTATCTTTTGGAATCAAGTGATGCCAATTATTATGCGCAATAATATTCAATGCACTTGCATCAATCACCATTGGCAAATCGGTACTTTCCAAAAGCTCTTTTAATGCTTTTGCCGTTTCCTCACTTTCTCCCAAGCCACAACCAACCCCGATGGCATTATATCGCTCTAAATTAGGAACTTCTGAAAAGCTATTCGGATGACTATCCAAACTAACCATCAATTCCGGAATTGCTGTTTGAGTAATCGTATAACCACATTGCGGAACATGAACAGTCGCCAGTCCTACTCCACTTCTCAATGCTGCTTTTGCAGCCAATAAACCGGCTCCCATCATACCTTTACTTCCAACGATTAACATCGCTTGACCGTAAGTTCCTTTATGATCAAACTTCGAGCGGGGCCGATACGTTTCCTTGATCATTTCGGGCGTGATGTAATGATAAGGGGTTGTCGTTTCCTGAATTCCACTCTTTGAAGAGTGAATTGTATCGACATACCAATCACCGACTCTTGCGTAATTTTCAGTAAAGAAAAATGCTAATTTGGGTAATTCAAAACAAAAAGTTTGCTTTGGTAAAATACTATTTTTTTCAGTGTGTTCATCTGCGAATAAGCCAGACGCAATATCCACCGCAATTATCGTTTTGACGGTTTCATTGACTTGCTGAATAATTTCACCTAACCAACCTTCTACTGGTCGAGAAAGTCCTGAGCCTAAAATTGCATCA
>CAWVWD010000712.1:0-2263 GCA_963933585.1 uncultured Saprospiraceae bacterium | reverse complement strand
ACCATCTACTATGCAACGACTTACATTCTTTGTTCTTTTATTAAGTTTTGCCTTAAACGGTTCGGCACAGAACTTCTTAAAAGACAATAATAATACCTCCAATTTTCAATTCGATAATCATCAATATAAAGTCACTTGGATAATTAAAAATGGTAAATATGGCTTGTTAGATACGAAAAATAGAAAATTCATCGTACCGCCAACTTACGAATATGCAGAAATTTATGATGAGAATTATTCGCTGATTAAACAAGATGGATTCTATGGGTTTATTAATCACACCGGTCATTTACTAACCGGGATTGATTACAAATCAGCAAAATATCACAATGAGAAATTGATTTTAGTGGAAAAAGATGGGAAATATACTTTTTTAAGCAAAACCATTTTAACTAGTCAAAACATAAATTTTACAGGGAATCCAGAACTTAGTGAAGAATATGATATGGTTATCAGTTCTTATACTGACGAATTTTCTATCGTTATTTTGGGTGCAAAATATGGTTATATTAATGATATTGGCGAAGAAATTATTCCTCCAATGTATGACGATGCAACTTTATTTGATGGTCAATTTGCAGCTGTAAAAATCGGTTCAAAATGGGGTGCAGTTGATAAATCTAATGGTAAAGTAATCGATTTTCAATATGCTAATATGAAACCTTTCAATAGTGAAAAGTGTGTTGCTAAAAAAGGTTCAAAATGGGGTATTATTGATGGTAATAATAAGATAATTATTCCATTTAAATATAAGTATTTGTCGAATTTTAATAGTGATAGTGTCGCTATTGCAAAAAAAGGAAAAAGCTGGGGCGTAATTAATATGGCAGGAAAAATAATCATCGATTTCAATTATAAATTTGATTTAAATTATTTGAGTTTAATGCAATTGACAGATGGTTATTTATGGTTGCAGAAAAATGGTTTCTGGGGAACTGTTGACTTAAAAAACAACGTGATTATTCCTTTCATCTATGATGAAATTCAAAGTATTGACGGAAACAAGATTACAGTTGTAAAAGATAATAGGAATATAATTATTGATGAATTCGGAAACTGTATCAAAAATTGTCCGAGGAGTGTTAATTTAGAAAATCAACACTAAAATCTATTTTTTCAGTGTTAATTGACAATAGCAATGAAAAAACAAGCGGATTCAATAATTAATTTTATTCAATCCGCTTGTCTCTTATGATAAACCAATCTGTGTGTCATCATGTCAGCAGAATATTGAGATAAAGCAATATATTAATAAAGGCACTTTTTTTTATTAAAAAAACACCAAGGAAGACCCAAATAACAATCAAAACACAAAATACTAACCTATTTTATAATACTTAAATTAGGAGAATCGATTCAACGATTGAACAATCTTATTTCAATAACGCTTTATTAACTTCACATGATTCAGGTGAGAATATTCTCAAAATATTCGAATCGACAAAAAAATAAACGCAGCAAAGGAGAAAGCAATCGCTTCATCAAGCCAACACCTTAATAAATAAAGTAATTGCCATGAAAATAATGGATTTTTGGAAGCGAATATTTAACCAGATGTGTCATCCACCGTAATTATAAAGACAAAAAAAACGGCTCTCCGCTGTAATAGCTTCAAGCCGTCCACATTAAAACCCAATCACACAAAATAAATTCTTAAAAAGAACTTATCTATAATTTTCTAATCCTGTTATATTTTGAACGTTATAACCTATCAATTGTTCGATAGTATTCTATTATTTGATATATTATTTACTGGTCTTGTCTTTTACTAAATGCAATTTCAAGATAAAGCATAATTTTCTATAAGACAATCAAACTTAGACAAAAGTTATGAAAATTGCAAAAAATCATTTGACAATTAAACCCTTTCTTTAAAAAGGAACGGAGCCAGGCGTCAATATTGGCAGCATTCAATCTTGGTAAAACCTAATGTCATCCTTCTGCTTATACAAAACTCGGGATTCCATCCAAAAAGTCATAACTTCTTCGCTCATGATTCATCGTACAACAATATGTAATTTTACCATTTGATAAGATTAAGATATCCGAATTTAATGTCAAGTTATACTGCGCAATCTGATTAAAAGTTGCCTGCGAAATGGGCACATTCGGAGCCTTACATTCCACCAAAACAATAGGCTGTACTTCCTTATCTAACACCAAAATATCAAATCGCTTCTTCCGACCGTTTATTTTTAACTGCTTTTCTACCGCAATCCGATTTTTCGGATAATGCTTCTCTCCTATCAAATACAATAACATC
>CAWVWD010000711.1:0-2271 GCA_963933585.1 uncultured Saprospiraceae bacterium | reverse complement strand
AAAAGTTTTTATTGAAGTTTATACAAATTGGTGCGGATGGTGTAAACGAATGGAAAAATCTACATTTAATGATCCTGCAATTGCACGTTATATCAATACTCATTTTTATTCCGTAAAGTTTGATGCAGAATCTCGTAAAGCAATTGATTTTCAAGGTAAAACATTTAATTATTCTACTGCTGGTCGTCGTGGTCGTCACGAATTAGCAACGGTATTTATGCAAGATAATGAGAAGGTTGGTTATCCGACTTTGGTATTTATGGACGAAGAATTGGAAATTATCCAAGCTGTTCCCGGATATCGTTCAAGAGAAGAGTTTGAAATAATTGTTACTTATTTTGCAGAGGAACATTATAAAAATACGCCTTGGTCGGAATATGAAGCAAATTATAAACTAACGTTATAATTAAAAATTAAAGTGACTCTTCTAAAGTTGTAAATTTTAGAGTATTCCTATGGCGACTGCTTTATTTACGGTATTTACTAACACTCCTCGGCAAGCTAAAGCGGTCGATAATCACCGTTGCAACGTTAGAAAGACAGCTAAATTTAACACAATTCATTGAAAAGAAAGGCGTTCTTACACTTGTTTGAACGCTTTTTGTATTTCATACAATTATGAGATATTTGAATCGTTCTAAAATAAAGCGCAAGCCCTTACCTCATTGGTAGACATGGTTAAGCTTAATTTAAAAAAGAATAATTACCATATTTGGAGTTTGGTGATTTTGGATAAAATAAGATATGAAAAAGTACTTTCTAATCATTTTAATGACAATTAGTTGTCTTCAAATCGGATTTGCTCAAAGAAATAAAGTTTCTTTTGAAGATTTGGATGAATTTAATGGCGTAACACATGAGCGTTACGAACAGAAACCTTTCACAGGAATCGGAATTGGATATTATGGAAATGGAAAAAAGTTCCGCCAGATTCCTTACAAGAAAGGTCGTGCGGACGGACTTGCCAAAGAATGGGATATTCATGGAAATTTGACTGCGGAGGCGGAATATAAAATGGGTATTCGCTATGGTCGGGAAACTCAATATTATGATAATGGAAAGAAACGTTTGGAGGTTTATTATCAAAATGGAAAACCGAGTGGAACGGTGACGGAATGGTATGAAGATGGTCCGATAATGTCAAGAGGTGACGTGCTGGATGGCGAATATTATGGAAAGCATACTTGGTGGTATCCAAATGAACAAACGGAGCAGATTATCGAATATCAAAATGGCGTTGCAGAAGGTAAAGTTCAAAAGTGGTATAATAATGGCGTTTTGAGAAAATCAACCGATTTCCAAAAAGGGCAACCAAATGGACAATCAATTGAATGGTATCGAAATGGACAAAAAATGAGCGAACAGGATTTTGTGCAAGGTATTGCTCATGGTACGTTTAAATTTTGGGGAAAAAATGGTCGATTATTAGAACGAAAAGATTACGAAGAAGGAAAGATTATTAGGGCGGAAGATTATAATAGTGCAAGTTTGAGAATCAAAAATGGTTATGCTTACGTGTTTAATTTATTAAATTCCAATTTCGTTATCACCATGAAAGGAGAAAAGGTAGAGCCGGTTAGTTCGGAGGGTTTAGCCTTTTTTGTAGATGGTTCCATCGTTCAATATTTCTCAATTCCAGTCAATGAATTTAAAGGAGAAACAGAAAAGATTGAAGAGGAGGAATTGTGGAAACGATTAATTGAAGATGAAAAAAATCGGGTTGAATATCAATTGGATACAACCGTAGAAATTACACAAAAAGCGTTTTCTCTTTCTGATAAGAAGGCAAGCGGTATTTTTTGGAGTTTTGATTTACCAACAGCCGTGACCAAAGGGAAAATTAAAATCGTTCAAGAACAATATATCGCTCTAAAAGTCAAAAATCATATTATTCAAATTAATGGAATGGTTTTGAATGCCAATAATCCTGAAGATGTAGAAAAGGCATTGATTAAAATTATAGAAACATTAGAAATCTATGATGAACCAATTGATATCATCAATTACACGATGGAATCGATAAAAAATTAAGTTATAAATTATTAACTATGAGTTATTTTATCGCAATAACAGTTACGCCAAAACGATAAAATAATTCGTAGTTCGTTCAATCTATTTTTTAAAAATCATTTTACTAATTCGTTGATTATTAATTTCTATAACCAAGTAATAGTACCCATTTTTTAAATGGCTAATATTTGTTTTTAAATGATTTTTGCCTTGTATAATATTAATACTTTCCGTTTGAACAATTTGACCTAAAGTGCTATA
>CAWVWD010000710.1:0-2283 GCA_963933585.1 uncultured Saprospiraceae bacterium | reverse complement strand
CGCTTACAAGCTCGTGAATATATCGAACAGTTATACGGCGTGATGCTCGGAGATATTTCTAAATCAAGAAATATTCCTGTAGCGAAATTACGTAAATTGGCAGACAATTATGCACTTCGTAATGCAGACGATGCTGTGGAATATAAGTTCGTGGATAAGACGATGTACAAGGATGAAATTATCGCACACTTGAAAGAACAGATTGGTTTAGATGCTGACGAAGATATTCCTGTAATGTCTTTGGCTGCTTACGCAAAAGCGAATCCGAAATCAAGAAACCTGCGGGAGAAGAATAAAATCGCTGTAATTTATGCAGAAGGAACGATTGTAGATGGCGAAGGTGAAAATGGTCAAATCGGTGGTGATAAATATTCAAAAATCATTCGGGAGATTCGTCAAGACAAAAAAGTGAAAGCGATTGTTTTACGTGTGAATTCTGGTGGTGGAAGCGGTTTTGCTTCTGAAAAAATCTGGAGAGAATTGAAATTAGCACAAGAACAAGGTATTCCAATTATCGTTTCGATGGGAGATTATGCCGCTTCGGGAGGTTATTATATTGCTTGTTTGGCAGATAGTATTTTTGCAGAACAAAATACAATTACTGGATCTATCGGTGTATTTGGAACAATTCCAAGTGTGGAAGGTTTTATGAGAGATAAAATCGGGATTACAGTCGATACCGTGAAAACAGGAAGATTCTCCACCGGGATTACACCTTTTTATGATGTTAATGATGAAGAAGGACAAATCATTCAAGAAAGTGTAGAAGATTTCTATTACTTATTCTTAGGGCGTGTAGCGAAAGGTCGTGATATGGATACCGCAGCGGTTCATAAGATTGCTCAGGGTCGAGTTTGGACTGGTCAAAAAGCATTGGAAATCGGTTTAATTGATGCTCATGGTGATTTAGATAGAGCGATTGCAGCAGCGGCAAACTTGGCAGATGTTGAAAAATATCGCGTAGCAGAATATCCTACTATCAAAGAACCTTTACAACAATTAATCGAAGAGTTTACAGGAAAAAGTAAGGATAAGACTGCAAAGGCAAGTCGTGCATTAATCAAAGAAGAAATGGGTGATTTATATCCATATTATGAGCAAATTAAGGAAATTCGTCAGATGAAAGGAATTCAAGCAAGAATGCCTTTTGTGATTGATGTAAATTAAATAATTAAGCGTAAAGAATTAATAGAAAACTCGTTGTGTAGAAATTACGCAACGAGTTTTTTTATTAGCTATAATTTAGATTGATATAAAATAAAACATATGATAAACCACAAATTAATTCCATTTAAACAAATAGGCCAGTTTAAGTTAGATCGTTCAATTCTTAACTATAAGAATGAGTTACTTGAAGAAGGTGAGTTTGATGATCTCGGATGTAAACCTTACTATTTAGCAGATGATTTGACACTTTTTGTTGACAAAACAGAAAATATTGAATTCGTAATTTGTTATAGTAATTGTGTTTACAAAGGAATAAATATGATAGGAATGGCGATTCAAAATTTTATCGAATTTACCAATGAGAAGTATTCTGGCGAAGTCGATGAACTTGATTTCGAAGAAGATAATATTCCACAATATATTTATGAATTTGAAAGTATTGGATTACAAATATGGGTAAAAGAAGGTATAATTGTGACTGTTATTGTTGCTTCAATTTCTCATTATGAGGAAGATTAATTTATAATTCAAAAAACCCTGCTTAATATTATAAATCCTGTCAAAGAAGTATGTATTTTTATATATATATTTAAAAAAAAATTAAGCGATGCCAACAATATCAAAAAGGGGAATGACAATGCCTGCTTCTCCGATTCGTAAATTAGTACCGTTTGCAGAAGAAGCGAAACGTCAAGGAAAGAAAATCTATCATTTAAATATCGGTCAGCCAGATATTAAAACGCCAGAGGTAGCACTGGAAGCCGTAAAAAATATTGATATTAAAGTATTGGAATACAGTCATTCTGCAGGTTTTGAATCTTACCGCAGAAAATTGACGGGTTACTACCGTAAGTATAATGTAATTGTGGATCACAACCAGATTATTATTACAACTGGTGGCTCGGAGGCACTTTCTTTTGGCCTGATGAGTTGTTTGGATGCTGGCGATGAGGTGATTATTCCAGAACCTTTTTATGCAAATTATAATGGTTTTTCAAATGCTGGCGGAATCGTTGTCAAACCTATTACAGCAAAAATAGAAACAGGTTTTGCATTGCCTCCGATTGCAGAATTTGAAAAATTAATTACATCAAAAACGAAAGCAATTTTAATCTG
>CAWVWD010000709.1:0-2300 GCA_963933585.1 uncultured Saprospiraceae bacterium | reverse complement strand
TCGATTGACATCGGTAATTTCATATTCGCCCCTTACAGAAGGAGCTATATTTTTAGCAATTTCCACGACTTTATTATCATAAAAATAAAGTCCAGGGACTGCATATTTTGATTTTGGTTGTGTTGGTTTTTCTTCTATTGAAATAGCTTTATTATTTTTATCAAACTCCACCACACCATAACGTTCGGGGTCGTGAACAGGATAAGCGAAAACAATCGCACCATTTTCAATTTCGGCAGAATCTTGTAATAACTGACTTAGACCTGCACCGTAAAAAATATTATCGCCCAAAACCAAAGCGACTGAATCATCACCGATAAATTCTTCGCCAATCACAAAAGCCTGTGCCAAACCATTCGGTACTTCTTGTGCTTTATATTCAAACCGACAACCTAACTCAGAACCATCACCCAATAATCGTATAAATTGTGCTTGATCTTCCGGAGTCGTAATAATGAGAATTTCCTTAATTCCTGCCAGCATCAATATGGAAAGCGGATAATAAATCATCGGCTTATCATAAATCGGCATCAATTGTTTAGAAATTGCTTTTGTAATCGGATACAATCTTGTTCCCGAGCCACCGGCTAAAATAATTCCTTTCATAATTTAGAAATTTAGAAATTTGGAAATTTAGAATATGCTGCAAAAGTTTGTAACTGCTTATCTTTTCCCGAAAGCTGAATGTCTTTTTCATCAATCGTCCAATCTATTCCTAAACTTTCACTATTAAAAATGATTCCGTCATCATGCGCTGGTGCGTAGTCATTATCTACTTTATAGGCAAAAATAGCCGTTTCGCTTATCACCAAAAAACCATGTGCAAAACCTCTCGGCACAAAGAACTGATGCTTATTTTTAGCGGTTAAAATAACCGATTGATGTTGTCCAAAGGTTGGCGAATTTGCTCTTAAATCAACTGCCACATCTAAAACTTCACCTTCAATTACTCGTACTAATTTGGCTTGATTGAAAGGCGGACGTTGAAAATGCAAGCCCCTCAAAACACCGTAACTTGATTTAGATTCATTATCTTGAATGAAATTTACTGTTTCACCCACGGCTTCTTCAAAACGTTTTTTATTAAAACTTTCAAAAAAATAGCCTCTTTCGTCACCGAAAACTTTTGGCTTTATTAATAACAAACCATCGATGTCAAATTCTTGAATTTCCATTTTTGAATTTTTGGCAAAGGCAATGCCGTTTGCCCTACATTATTATCGGTTGGCGTATTGTTGTTCGTAATATTTTTGATAATTCCCTGAAGTGATATTATTTAACCATGCTTCATTTGATAAATACCAATCAATTGTTTTTCCTAATCCTTCCTCAAATTGTAACGATGGCAACCAACCTAACTCCTCTTTCAACTTTGTAGCATCAATCGCATAACGCATATCGTGTCCTGCTCTGTCGGTTACATAGGTGATTAACTTTTCAGAAGAACCTTCTACTCTTCCTAACTTCTCATCCATTTGTTGACATAAAATCTTGATTAAATCAAGATTTGTCCACTCGTTATGTCCACCGATATTATACGTTTCACCGACTTTTCCACCATGAAAAATCACATCAATCGCTCTTGCATGATCCACCACATACAGCCAATCTCTAATATTCAAACCTGCCCCGTAAACTGGTAAACTCTTTTTGTTAATAATATTATTAATAAAAAGCGGTATCAATTTTTCAGGAAATTGATTCGGCCCATAATTATTAGAACAGTTAGAAATAACCACCGGCATTTTATAGGTATTAAAATACGCCCGAACTAAGTGATCTGAACTTGCTTTTGAGGCAGAATAAGGACTGCGAGGATCGTAAGCCGTCGTTTCTAAAAAGAATTCATCTTCATTTTCTAATGAGCCATAGACTTCATCCGTTGAAACATGATAGAATAATTTATTACTAAAGTCCTCTTTCCAACTTTCCTTAGCAACTTGTAATAAAACAGCTGTTCCTATAATATTTGTTTCAATAAATAATAAAGGTTCCGTGATTGATCGGTCAACATGTGACTCTGCTGCAAGATGAATGACACTATCAAATTTATACTTTTGAAAAAGGCTTCTAACAAATTCTAAATCTACAATATCGCCCTTTTCAAAAGCATAATTCTCAGCATTTTCAATATCCTTTATATTTTCCAAATTACCGGCATAAGTTAATTTATCTAAATTAACTATTTGGTAATTAGGATATTTTTCCACCATCAACCGAATCACGTGAGCACCGATAAAGCCAGCACCTCCTGTGATTAATATTATTTTATCAAAAGTCATCTATAGAAGATTATTAGG
>CAWVWD010000708.1:0-2315 GCA_963933585.1 uncultured Saprospiraceae bacterium | reverse complement strand
TCGACAAATTTTGATATAAAATCTACTCGACACTATTAACTTGACTTACTACTTAATATCTGAATCTCAATTGCAATTTCTTCCTTTTTGACTTTATAGAATGCTTGAATCTCTTTTCCAATAAAATCCTTTGGCAAAGCATCAATTTTTTTTATATTTTTATTTCTATAGAAATCTAAATAAAACGCTGCACCATTTTCATCATTCAAATAAATCCACAATCCGCCACCCAAATCTTCAATCGGACTGGTTTCTATAACTGTTCCTATTATTGTTTTTATGGAATTCTATTCGGTGTGTATAATACTACTTGACGTGATTTCCTGCTTTGTATTTGTACCATATTGAGGTTCTTCACAAGCTGTAAAGCTGACTAATATAGCAAAAACTAAAATGAGTGATTGTCGTATTTTTTGTGATATAAAACTGTAAAGGTATTTTTGATTTTAAGGTTTCAATCTATATACCTTAAAACCAAAATGCCTTTACACCTAATGGACTATTTAATTATTTCTAAGTTTTTCAAATTAAAATTTTCGTATTCAATGAAGCTAAGTTTGACTTCTACTCCATCAAATTTGCTTGGCACATGTCCATTAAAAACTTCTTCATCTGCTAAGAAAATCATCTCTGCACCACTTTTAGTACGAAAATTAATTATCCAACCTTCCGGTGTTTCGCTTACTAATTCTTGCGTTCCTTTAATCGTATAAACAATGATTTTTTCATCCAAAACCATTCCTCTTTCTGCAACACTTTCTGGCAATATAGCTGGACGATATTCCACTACTTCTCTTTCTATACTTTTGGTATAACTTGCTTTTACGGTTTTTCCAACTAAATTTTCTGAGATTTTTGGAAGTTTATCATAATTTTTATCTTCATTAGAAGCTGTCAAATATAAGTCGTTATCTTTTGTATCAATGATTTGTAAATAAACCATTGCAAAATCTAATTCCAAAATCACATCGGCTTCGAGTACATCACCGATAGTCGTAAATATTTCTGGCTCGATTCCTTTTATTTGATTATTTTCTGAAAGTAAAATGGTAGAATCCGATTGCGCATTAATGGCGTTAATAAAAAGTAATAAAACGCACACGATTTTTAAAATTGATTTTGTCATAGTCTTTTGTGTTAGAAAAGTGTCGGAATAAAATTGCCTAACTTTCGGTTCAACATTCCTTAATGCAAAATTTTGAGGTGTTTCGCTGAAATTTGTTTTAAATTTAATCGTGTATAGTTTTCTAAATAAGCGTTTAATTTATACTTTTAACAATCAATAAAACTGTTATTTAATTTCAAATATTGTTTTTATGATAGATAAGACGAAAATATGTGCCAAAAGCTACAAAATCGCATCCCATCGAATTTATACGTTGCAAATTAGGCATTTCATACTCATAAATTCTTATGAATTTATTTCAAAAAGACATCTATCCGTAACGAAACATTGAAAATATAACATTTATTTGTAATTCATTTTATACATCGATAATGATGTCCCAAGTAATTATTAACCATGAAACTTAGAGAAGATTTCTTACACTACTTATGGAGAATGAAGTTATTTAATCTTATAGATTTAAAAACGGTTGAAGACATTCCCATCGAAATTATGGCGTTCGGAGAGTATAATACGAATGCTGGACCTGATTTCCTAAATGCTCGAATTAAAGTTGGTGAAACTGTTTGGGCAGGAAACGTGGAAATACACGTCAAATCATCTGAATGGATGATACATAAACATCAATATGATAGAGCTTATGATAATGTGATTCTTCATGTCGTTTACCAAAATGACCAAGATATCTTACGTGAAAGCGGGGAGAAAATCGCAGCTTTAGAACTCCGAAAAAGGATTCCGCCTAATCTTACAAGTCAATATTTGAGATTGATTCAAAACGAAGATTGGATTCCTTGTCAATATCATTTTCCAAAAATTGAAAGTTTGACTAAATCACTTTTGATTGACCGAATGTTAATGGAGCGTTTAGAAAGTCGAGTAGAAATCTTGAAGAAAGTATTAGAGGAAAATAAAAATAACTGGGAAGTAAGTTTTTATCATCGTTTGGCTCATAACTTTGGTTCAAAAATCAATACGGAACCATTCGAGATTTTAGCAAGAAATACGCCTTTGATGACTTTAGCAAAACATAAAGACAGCCTTTTTCAATTAGAAGCTTTGATTTTTGGACAAGCGGGTTTACTTTCTGATAATTTTGAGGAAACTTATCCGAATGAATTAAAAAAAGAATATGATTTCTTACAGAAAAAGTATTCCTTACTTCCATTAATGCCTTCTATTTGGAAAT
>CAWVWD010000707.1:0-2320 GCA_963933585.1 uncultured Saprospiraceae bacterium | reverse complement strand
ATCTATAAACGTAATATATCGATATTATTTGTGGTACTTATGGTTATGTGATAAAAAAGGTTCGGTTGGTTAAACTGTGTTTTTTTGATTTACAGCTATTTTATTATAAAAAAGGTTAATCCGCTGATTGTCAATAAATAAATTAAGGAAATAATAACTTTAATTTTATATTAATACGAAATTAGATTCTTTAATCAACAGAAAAATTCAAACGACCATATTCTATTAATAATGATTATAATTGATTTTATTTAAATAATAACTCAATTTATTCTCATTTACTGAAAATGGTTTAAATATTATTATAATAAGGAACAGTCAATTTTAATTTATTAATGAACAAACTATAATTATAATAATAGTTTGCCAAGGTGATAATATTGGTTTATACTTGATATTATCCATAGTGGAAAGCTATAAAATTTGAGCCTAATTAGACTTTTTATAAAACCATAACCATGGAGAGTAACAACGATAGAAAAGCTAGTAACCCTAAATTAGTTGAAAGTTTTTGGAATGAAAAATGGGTTAACGTAACGTTTTCCGAAGAAATTAAATCTGTCCGATATCAAATATCAAACTACGGACGAATTCGAGCAACTAACAAAATCACAGAAAAGGAAAAGTTATTGAAAGGTTCTCATAGCAAACGAGGACATCATCGACTTAATATTAAAATGGAATCTGGAAAAGGTGCCGGTGTTTATGTTCACCGTATCGTAGCAGAAAACTTCATAGATAGGGCATCGGAAGAGCATGAATTCGTCATACACCTTGATCATGATAAAACGAATAATAAATACACGAACCTTCGTTGGGCGACTCAAGATGAAGTGAATGAGCATGCGAAGAAAAGTCCACTTTACGATCAGGCGAGAGAGAAACAGCGTGAACATTACAAGCTAAATGAAACGAAAGTCAAAATGATTAAGCGAATGCTTGAACGCAAAAAAGTGAAAATGAAAATTATCGCAAAGCAGTTTGGTATTTCTCATACACAACTTAATCGTATTAAAAATGGCGAGAATTGGGCGAATGTAAAGCCGGATTAAATAATTAAAAACTAGATAATTAAAAGTCATCGCGCTAAATTGATTTTTTTCTAATCGAAGACTTTGGTAATAAAATAGGGAAAGGGAAATCAATAACAATGGTTTTATAATATAAATCAATTGAATATTATATGTAATTTCGGCGTAAATCTCCGTGATAGCAATTACTCCAAATATAATAATAATGGTTTGATATTCATTCTTTTATGCTTAAAATGCGGTGTAATTGATAAGCTGTTATTTAGAAAAAAGAAATCCATTGAATACTTTTCAAAATTATAGAAAATCATTGGAAAAAAATCTTGTTTTAAATAAAAATATTTTCTTACCTTTGCCCTCGCATTTTTTTGGAAGCGCTTTATTAGCTGTTTACAGCTTACTAAAAATATAGAAACATGGAATTGTTAAAATACGTTGAGGAACAACTTACAAAAGAAAATATTTATCCGGATTTCCGTGCAGGAGATAACGTGACCGTAAGTTATAAGATTATTGAAGGAAGCAAGGAACGTATTCAGGCTTTCAGAGGTGATGTTATTCAGATTTCGGGAGAAAGAATGACTAAAACATTCACTGTTCGTAAAATATCAAACGGTGTTGGTGTAGAGCGTATCTTTCCTTTCAATACGCCAAACATTGTTGAAATCAAAATCAACAAGCACGGTAAAGTTCGTCGTTCAAGACTATACTACTTACGTGACTTAGTTGGTAAGAAGGCTCGTATCAAAGAGAAACAAACTATTAGAAAAAAATAGTAGTAGCTTCAAGTTACTAAATATTAAAAGGCATCAATTCCTCGGAGTTGATGCCTTTTCTGGTTTGTCTTTTGTGCGAATAAAATTGATGTAGTTCTAAGCTACCGCTCGAAAATCAGGTGTGTAGTGAAATGAAAATTTAGGAATACCTTTAGCAATCACTATAAATAAAAAAATCCCATCTAAGATTGAACTTAGACGGGATTTTTTATTTAGAAGTCTGTGATGATTACTCACCTTCAGTCTGAGCTTCTTCAGTCTGAACCTCTTCAGTCTGAACTTCTTCAGTCTGAACTTCTTCCATTTGAACTTCTTCAGTCTGAGCAGGTTCTGCTTGAACTTCAGTTTGTGCTTGAGCATCAGCACCTTGATCCTGAGCAGTTTCTTCTGTAGCACATGAAGTCATAAATGCAACCAACGCAACAGCAACTAATAAAGACATTAATTTTTTCATAACAATAGAAAGTTTGATAATTAAATAAATAGTAATATGTTTAAATTTCGATGTAAGAT
>CAWVWD010000706.1:0-2320 GCA_963933585.1 uncultured Saprospiraceae bacterium | reverse complement strand
ATAAAACACCAAATCAAAAGTAGAGCATGAAGTTGCTAAGTAGGCGAATATTTCGATATGAAATGTGGGCTTATGCTCAAATAACTGATTTAGAATTCAAAACGAATTTAACGAATGACACTTCAATTATAAATGAAGTGATTAAGGGTAAATGGTTTATTTGGTTTATTTGGCAAGGTGAAAAATATCCAAATGGAATAATATGGAATATAACAAACGAGGAAAATGATAAGATAGCAGAAATCAAAAATGTAAGACTACATGGATTTTATGATGCTGGTTCATTAAAAAAAGATGATTTTAAAGATATATCAAACGAAAATTTATTACCGGAACTTATTGAGTACATAAAAGCGAATTTGGACAAAAGTGAGCAAAGCAACAACTACCTTGATAAGGTTAATAATTACGTTATCGAGAAAATAATATCAAGGACAAAATACTATCAATTAACTAATATTGACACAATTAAAGAGTCTAATATTAATGTGCTTCCGTTATTTATAAGTTTTCTATTATTGAATTTCGACAAAAGAAGTGTCACCTTAATAGAATTTGGACAAGATTAAAAAATATAATACACTCTAATAATACAGCAATAGGGAACGACGGGGCGATAACAATCAAAACAATGAATAAAAGATGCTGAATTTCATCAAATACTACTTAAACGCAAAGACAAAACATCACGTCGATTCTCTCTTTACTTTTGATTTTATGTCAGAAGTGTTGGAAGACGACCGTCATTTCTATGCGTTTGATGAAATGCTAACTTTCTACCATTGGTTAGAAAAAAATAAGCAAGAAGTTATTTGGGAAACAGCTAAAAAACCTGTGAAGTCTATTTTTAAGTCCTTAAAAGTAAATGATTTAATGGGCACTTTACTTTTCCGAATGGCGAATTATTATCAATATCAAAACATTATTGAGATTGGTAATGGATTACACGGAATTTGGATGGCTCAAGCTGTTCCAAACTCAAAGCTTTTATTGATAAATGAAGAAAAAGATTGGGCGAATACATTGAAGGATTATTGCGATAAGCAGTCATGGAATTTTGAAATGATGGTCGATAATCAATTGAACAATGAAATCAATATTTCAGTCAAAATGACGAATGTCAATGTAGTTATTCTCAATTCTATACCAATAAACACTAATTTAGAAACTATCTTTGAGATGATTTTGCCGTACTTGATTAATAATACTTTGGTAATAGTTAATCAGAAAGACCAAATAAATCTTAAAATTTGGGAGCAACTAAAAACACATTCAAACGTCAAGCGAACTTTAGATTTGTTCCAATTTGGTCTAATTTACTTCGATGATGGACAGAAAGATGTGGCACATTTACAGATAATTGACAAAAGTTGGAAACCGTGGTCAGGAAGATTTTTTTAGAAAATATTTTGAAAAAAAAGTGAAACGCCTTTGAGGCATTCGAATCTTAAACACCAAAACGAAAATAGCGATTAATGAAGGACAAGAAAGTTTACAACAGTATTTTGGAAACGATTGGAGAAACGCCATTAATTAGGCTGAATCGAATCGTTGAGGATTTGAACGGCACATTTTATGCAAAATGGGAAGGTGCAAACCCTGGTAATTCTGCTAAAGATAGAATTGCAAAATACATTATTGAAAAAGCAGAACGAGAAGGTGTGCTAAAGCCAGGAGCAACTATCGTCGAAACGACTTCTGGTAATACCGGATTTAGTTTGAGCATGGTTGCAATTGTTCGAGGTTACAAATGTATCGTTGCCGTAAGTGATAAGACAAAACTGGACAAAATTGCTTATTTGAAAGCGATGGGAGCGGAAGTTCACATGTGTCCAGCGAGTGTGCCTGCAGATCATCCAGATTCTTATTATTCTACAGCAAAACGAATCCATGAAGAAACACCAAATTCAATTTATATCAATCAATATTTCAACACTAATAATACTGACGCTCATTATCAGACAACTGGGCGAGAGATTTGGGAACAAACTGAAGGTAAAATCACGCATTTAGTCGCTTGTGCAGGAACAGGTGGAACGATCTCAGGAGCTGCTCGATATCTAAAAGAGCAAAATCCTGATATTAAAGTTTTAGCGGTGGATGCTTTCGGTTCTGTTTTGAAAAAATATCATGAAACAGGTGAATTAGACAAAAATGAAATTTTTCCTTACCGAATTGGCGGCTTAGGAAAAAATCTAATTCCCGGTTCTTTAGACTTTAATGTCATTGACCATTTTGAGAAAGTAACGGATAAAGAAGCTGCTTTACGAGCAAGGGAAACTACTCAAAAAGAAGGTATTTTAGTGGGCTATACAACTGG
>CAWVWD010000705.1:0-2327 GCA_963933585.1 uncultured Saprospiraceae bacterium | reverse complement strand
CGAAGTATGAATTTATAAAAATGTTATAACATTATAAAGAGAAACTATTAGAATCATAGAATGACGCTAGAATAATAATACAAATATAGTATTCTATCGGTTTACAATCAATTTTTTAGGTAAAATTCAACGATACTTCGATAAGCGAAAGATTAAAAAACAGAAAGGGAAACAATTCATTATAAAATGAAATATTTCCCTTTTATTTGATAGAACGGAATGATTAAAAATTCCTAATTCTTAAAGTTTTCATCTTACAATTCCCAAGTGCAAAATTCGACCACCACTTTGATTCACAGGACTAACACTTTTTCCGACAACAATTCCATCCTCTGGAGCATGATATTCTTCTACGATATTACCAAAAACATCTCGAGTCGTAGCAATTAAATCTCCTTTTTTGAGTTGATCCAATAACTTAGAGTGAACAGTTAGCAACCCTCCTTTTTGAGTATAAATCCAGTAAGAACGTTTGCAGATTACAACAGGCGTTTCTGGCTCTTCGATTTGATCATCGGTCATTTCTAAATAAGCCAAAATATTGTGAATACCTTCGACACCGCTTTTAATCATTTTCTTTTGAAACGTATTCGGATTACCAACTTCTAGCGTAATTGCAGGAATATTCATTTCCTCTGCTGCACCTCGAAGTGTTCCATCCGAAGGTGGATTATGTACGATAATTTGAGCATTCTGAATTAATGCCATTTTGCGAGTAACTGGATGCTTCATATCTGCACGAATGTAATATGAATTAATCCGACCTTGACTTGCGGTGTGTAAATCCAATAAATAATCAAAATGCTGTACGATTTTATCAACTAATCGAAACCCATAAACTTGGCTAATACTTCCATCTGCTTTTCCTGGCATAATATGATTCAAATCAACACCATCATTAAAACGCCTTTTTTTGCGAATATAAGATGGAATATTGACGACCGGAATACCAATGATTACACCGTTGAGTTCTTTCACATCAATCTCTGAAAATAAGCGTTGAATTACTGGAATTCCATTCAATTCATTTCCATGAAGTGCAGCCGTTACGCCTAATATTGGAAAATCTGATTTTCCTCTTGCAACCATTACAGGAATAGAAATTGGTTGTCCTAAGCCGTCAGAAATAATCTTGAGCCAATAATGGCGAATACTCTGCTTCGGCGTATCTTCTAAATTAAACTCTAATATCATTTTTTATGAATAATAGTAGCAGCTATTTTCGGTTTAATTTTTTCATAATATGAACCGTTTGTAGAATAGGTGTAGAACAAATAGATCAAGGTATCGTGCATTGATTTCGTTTGTTATTCAACTATTTTATAATCAGTCACTTACAGGAATATATTATTAAAATTTTTAAACCGAGAATAGCTGTATTAGTAGTGTTTTAGTTTAAGTCGTAAAGTAGTTTATCTATCTGTCTGGACTACTTAGACTACGAATACTTGAAAGAACTACTTGAACTAAAAAATGTGAACGTAATTAATAATACCATCAATTGTTTGTTGCAAAATTGGCTTTCCCGTTTGCTTTTCGGCTTGTGGAAAACCGCCAATACTTAGTGTATTAATTTCTGATAGAATTCGTTTTCCATCATTATTGACCAACGTATCCGCACCAAAAATCAAAATTCCAGCTTCTAATAATTTGGGGCTAATCGTGTTAATAATTTCTATTTCTTCAGGGGTTGCTTTTGAAGGAACAGAACGTCCACCTTGTGCCACATTACACAACCATGAATTTTCTGCTGGCAAACGCAATGAACTTGCTAATATTTGACCATTAACAACCAAGATTCGCTTATCGCCTTGTGATACATTTTTCAAAAATTCCATCGCCAAGAAACCTTCTGTTTCGATATAGGATTTCATGTTTTCTAAATAAGGTATGGTATCAAAATCCGTCGTTCCATCATTCAAAACATCGCCATCTATTCTCAAAATGCCCTTTCCACCATATTCTTTTAATGGTTTCAATACAATGGGAAACTGTATTGCAAATGTTAAAATTTCATCAATAGAATGACACAAACGAATCGGAGGACAAATTTCCAAAAAGTTCAGTAGAAAAGCTTTCGTACTCGTTTGTTGTATCCCTTTTGGATGATTAATAATGACTTTATCTTTTCCTAATTCTGTCACGAAATTTAAAAAATAATCACTTATCGGACGGGGTAGACGCATGATGATGACATCGTAATCTTGAACATCGACAGGTTGCGTATTTTCGATAAACTGTTTGCCTGATTTATCAAAACTGAAGTCAGTGTTTACCTCTACTGCCTGCAAATTCGTAGAGTCACAATTCTGAAAAAAGGCATCATT
>CAWVWD010000704.1:0-2337 GCA_963933585.1 uncultured Saprospiraceae bacterium | reverse complement strand
GTTACGGCCGCTAAAGACAGCTGCTACGGACAAAAATTATCAAACAACCTATTTATTTAAAGCGACTGTTTTGACTAATCGTTGAGAATAATAAGGTTTCATTACCTTTTTAGGCGTTCTATCGATTGTAAATATTCCCCAATGTTTTTCGGGTTCAAGTGCATCTGGTGAACCTTTCCAATTTTCATCAAAAGCTTCAAACACAAAAGTTATGATTCCTTCTTCTTTGCTCCAATTTACTAAATCATGGTAATAAATCGCTTGTAAATCTTCGCTTACATTTTCTGGATCAATCCCTCTACCGTTTGAATTTGTTGCCCAACCAGCTTCCGTTATCATCACTGGTGTATCTGGATATTTCTCTGCTACCCCAAAATAATTCTCTTTCGTATATTCCAGTGCGTCATGAATATTTTTGTATTCCCAAACTGGATAAGTATGAATAGAGATAAAATCAAGTTCTGCTACCAACGGGGCTAATTTCATATGCCAAGGCACATAATTTTCACAAAAAGTAACTGGCTGTTTCGCTCCTTTTTTAACTATGCGGACATATTCAATCATTTTTTCAACCGAAACCAAGTGATCGGTCCATTCCACCGTCGCTTCATTTCCGACTGCAAGACAAAAAATAATATCTGAATATTTGTTCGCCAGTTCAATCAACTTATTAACCTCAATAAGATTAATTTTCACGTTGTGTTCCAGTTCTGCTTCCGTATAAACGCCGCCCCAAGGACAACCAAAGTTATTCATCTCGCCGGTAACATAAGCACCGAGCATGATTTTAAAATCCAATTGTTCCTTTCGGATAACGTCTAAAACAATTTCTGCATGCTTGCCGCAATCATACAAACGAAGGTATTTCCAGTTACCTTGTAAAATTAATAAATCCTCTTTCACTTCCTCGTAAGAAGGATAAATTCCTGCATCAGGACTTTGTCCTTCTCTATATCCAGAATAACAAATAGCTGTTCCGAAGTCAATATCTATTTTTTTATAACGACTCATATCTAAAATCTAAAGTTTTGAATATTTTGAATTTCCATCTTTATCCCAAATGCCCCAATAAGCGCCAACATCACCTTCGTCACCTACCTTCCATGCTTCATCAAAGCTCGAAAAATACATCACATCAATATCATCTTCTTCGCTCCATTTTTGCGTATTAACAAAATATCGCATCGCATTTTCAAAAGAAGGTTCAGACCCTTCAAAGTTTGTTCCTTGACTAGGCCAGCCAGTCTCGGTAATAATTACTTTTTTCCCTTTACCAGCAGTAACCGCTGTTTGATACATGGTTTTCATATAAAGTAAAGAATAATCAATATGACAACCTTCCCAAAAAGGATAACAATTCGCAAAAATCACATCACAAGCTTCGGTAACTGCAGGACGATTTCTAAACTCATAATACGCATCCACATATCCGACTTCTATACCAGGTAATGCAGCCTTCACTCGATAGATATATTCCAACAACTCTTCTTCCGTCAACTCTTTTCGATACAAAACTTCATTTCCGACCGCAACCAAATCTGCGTGACCAGCTTTTGCGACTTCAATAAGATTAGTAATCTCTTTTTCGTTCAACTCCTTATCGTCACTCAGCCAAGCACCGACCATTACTTTCAGACCATTTTCTTTGGCAATTGCAGGAATTAGTTCATTTCCATCTGTACAAGAAAAGGTACGAACCCATTTTGCATACGGTTTAATTACTTCAATTCGTTTCCGAATTTGTTCTGCACTGATGATATCGCCGGGTTCTTGTCCATCGACATAAGAGCTAAAACAAATTCCGTGAACACCATTTTTCAAATGTTTACCGAATGAAGATAACAATTCTTCCTTTGAAATACTGGAAGATTTTCCGCCAGCAAGCGACATGATGTGTTCCTTTCTTAATGACATATTATTATGATTATTTTTTATCTGAACTTAATTCCTTGAGGCATTCTAATAATAGAAATGCAAATATACCGTAGTTTAAAAATAGATTTTATTATTCCTTAATTAGTAAGACTATCTTAAGTCAATTAAATAGACAAGTATCCATAATATTTTTTTCATTATCCATTTCCTAAAAAAAAATGCAGAACCGAAAAATCCGATTCTACATTTTTTATTCCTAATTATTTCTTATCAATTCAATTACGCTTCCTCCAAAAACTCATAACGATAATCACTCGGTGGATTAAAGTTTTCCTTAATGGTACGAGGCGAAATCCAACGATATAAATTGATAGGTGCACCAGCTTTATCATTTGTTCCAGAACCTCTTGCGCCGCCAAACGGCTGTTGTCCAACAACGGCACCAGTCGGCTTGTCATTGAT
>CAWVWD010000703.1:0-2339 GCA_963933585.1 uncultured Saprospiraceae bacterium | reverse complement strand
TAAAATACAATCCTTTCGAGCTTTCGCTCAACACGACTTTCACAACATTTGGATTAAATAAGGTTCGAGCGTCTGTAATTTTCTTTGCTGCGGTCGCAATATCGAAGGTTTTGTTTTCGACCAAAAATGCCACTAAATCGTCAATTAATTGTGGTTGAATAAACGGTTCATCGCCTTGAATATTGATTGCAATATCAAAATTTTCTGCAGATTGACCTTTTAATTGCTCAATAATTTCGGCACAACGTGCGGTTCCGCTTTCGTGATTCGGAGCAGTCATTAAGACATTGCCACCAAAAGATTGAACATGATTAAAAATACGTTCGTCATCCGTTGCAACAATCGTTTTATTGATGTAATTTGTTCGATTTACTTGTTCATAAACTCGCTGAATCATGGTTTTGTCACCGATTTTAACTAAAGGTTTACCAGGAAAGCGAGTAGAAGCAAATCTTGCAGGAATGATTCCAATGATTTTCATATTTTTGCAAAAAAATTTAAAAGGTGATAAAGGTATAAAGGTAATATGGTTTAAAGTTATAAAGGTAATAATGTGGTATAAAGGTATAAATACCTTTAAAACCCTTAAAATATCTACCTTTTTTAACCTTTATCTCCTCTTCACACAAAATTACGATAGATGAAAAAGATTAGCTCATTCTTAATTTTATTTTTTGCTCTTGTAGCAAGTATCCAAGCATTCTCGATAGTTGAAGATTCATTGAGTCTTCCAGTTATTAGAATGTTACATCCGACGGACTCGATAAAAGTTACAACGGGTTTGCATAATTCTAAATTTTTGAATCATACGGTAAAACAAGGACAAACACTTTTTTCGATTTCAAGGTATTATGGATTAGATATGATGGACATTATTAATTATAATCCATTATTATCAGAAGGAGTAAAACTCGGGCAAACGTTAAAAGTGCCAATTGCGAATACAGATATTAAGTGGCAACAGGGTAAGCATTTTATCAAATGGAGAATGATTGAAGTGGTTTATATTGTAAAACCAAAAGATACAGTTTTCAAAATTGCAAAGACGTATTTCAAAATGCCGATTGATTCTTTTCGTATGATTAATAATAAAACACACGATACACTTGAAATCGGCGATAAAGTGATTGTTGGATGGATTGATATTGATGGGATTCCTGAAAAAGCTGGTGTTCGAGCCTGGTTGCCGATTACGTTATATACGGATTATAAAATATTGAGAAAGCGATATGTTAATACTCAAAAAGACAAAAGGGAAATTGACGAAAAAGGTCCTGCTACTTGGAATGAAAAGGCAAAAGGTGATAATTTATATGCGTTGCACAAAACTGCTCCTATAGGAACGGTGTTAAAGATTATGAATCCTTTGAATAAACGAACGATTTATGTCAAAGTAGTGGGCAAACTTCAAGGTGCAGGTTATCATTACGATACGATTATTGTGCTTTCTCCATCCGTTGTGAAAGCGTTGGCTGGTGTAAATCGGAATTTTCGAGTGAATATTAGTTATTATAAATAGATTTTTGGATTTTGAACGGTGAATATTGGATAAGAAGTTAAAAAATAATTGTTAATCAAGATTTTACAATCGTAAGAGTATTAAGAATCAAGTATTAAATGTGATACACATTTAAAAAGTAAGTATCAAGAATTCATTCTAAAACAATAATATGAGTTACTACAATAATATTTTAGAAACCATTGGGAATACACCTTTGGTTAGACTAAATAAGGTTGCGGAATCCATTTCTGCAACGGTTTTGGCGAAAGTCGAAACAACGAATCCGGGTAATTCCGTGAAGGATAGAATGGCATTAAAAATGGTGGAAGACGCCGAAAAGCGAGGTGATTTGAAACCTGGCGGAACGATTATCGAGTGTACTTCTGGGAATACTGGAATGGGCATCGCTATCGCTGCTGCGGTCAAAGGTTATCGTTGTATTTTTACGACGACGGATAAGCAATCGAAAGAAAAAGTCGATATGTTGAAAGCCGTTGGTGCAGAAGTTATCGTCTGTCCAACAAATGTTACTTCCGAAGATCCTCGTTCTTATTATTCAATTGCAAAACGTTTGAATGAAGAAACGCCAAATTCTTATTGGTGTAATCAGTATGATAATTTCTCGAACAGAGAAGCTCATTTTGAAAGTACTGGGCCAGAGATTTGGGAACAAACGGATGGAAAAATTACGCACTTTGTGGTTGGAGTTGGTACTGGCGGAACGATTTCGGGCGTTGGTCGCTATTTGAAATCTAAAAATCCGAATATTAAAATTTGGGGAATTGATACTTATGGTTCTGTTTTTAAGAAATATCATGAAACTGGTGTTTTTGATGAG
>CAWVWD010000702.1:0-2340 GCA_963933585.1 uncultured Saprospiraceae bacterium | reverse complement strand
AGCACCGACAAATAAAATATCTGCATTTGGTTCAATCGCCTTTATCGCATTTGCAATTGCAATTGCAGGAAAAACATGCCCACCAGTTCCACCACCACTTATAATTATTTTCATCTTCAATTATGGTTGAATCATTTGATAGCTGAATTATTAAAAAATAACAATTATAACCGTCAAAAAATTATAACAATCAATTTATATCTTTTGCACATATCGACTCACACTCAATATCATTCCTATTGAAATACACGTGAACATCATCGACGTTCCTCCCATACTTATCATTGGTAAAGTCAATCCAGTTACAGGAACAAGATGAACTACAACTGCCATATTTACCAACGCTTGCAATACCAATAACAAACTCAATCCTAACGCTAACATTGCTCCGAATGCTTTCGAACTAATCGTCACCAAACGCACACAACGAACGAACAAAGTGATATATAACGCTAATATTGTGAAACCACCAAGCAGGCCGTATTCTTCTACGATAATTGCATAAATGAAATCTGCATAAGCTGATGGTAAATAGTTTCTTTGAAAAGAATTCCCCGGTCCAACACCCAAAAATCCACCATCCGCAATTGCCATTTTTCCTTGCTGAACTTGAAATTCACCATCTTTATTTGTTAGAAAACTATCTAAGCGATTCGCCCAAACATCTACCCGGAAATAATCCGGAAAGGAATCCGATAAAACCACTAAAAATCCAAACATAGCAATACCTGCGACTAATAGTAAAAGAATATATTTTATATCTACTCGTCCCATAAACATCAACAAAACACAAGTCAGAAACAACAATAATGCACTCGACAAATCTGCCGGGGCAATTAATCCACAAATCAATACAATCGGGATGATGATTGGCAAAAATGCCGATTGAAAATCCTTGATATAATCCTGTTTCGTAGAAATCGTCCGAGCGACATACATGATTAAAGCCAACTTTGCAAAATCCGAAGCCTGAAAAGTCATTTTAATTACCGGAATCTCAATCCAACGTCTTGCATCATTAATCTCTAATCCAAATATTATCGTATAAAGTAACAACGGCACAGCAATCGCAATCATAATCGGTGCCCATTGTGAGTACCTCAAGTAATGTAAATAATGTGCTAAGTACATCAATATCAAACCGCCCATCAACAGCGTAATGTGACGCATCACATAATTTGTTGCATAATCGTGCTTATACGCCAGCGTTCCTGTCGCACTATACACTGCCAAAATAGAGAAGACTGATAGTAATGCGACTATCATCCAAATGACTTTATCTCCCTGCAATGTTCTTAAAAATGCACCCACTTTCTTAATTATTAAGTATTAATTATTTGCCTTTCGACAAATCTAAAAATCAACTAAAACCGTCATTTTAATCTGAATTGAAATGATGGTATTTTCTTTACTTTTTAAATTAGCTCATTTACAGCCGTCCGAAAAAAATCGCCTCTTTGAGCGTAATTATCAAACAAATCAAAACTTGCACAAGCCGGAGAAAGCAAAACGACTTCTCCGCTTTTCGCAATATTCAATGCCATTTCTGCTGCTGCTTCTGCCGTTTTTGCGACTAGACTTTCATTGTACAACCATGGAAACGTTTCCGCTAACTTTGTTGTATCGGCACACAAGCAAATCATTACTCGAACTTTCTCTTTCACTAAAGACATAATTTCTTCATAATCATTGCCTTTATCCTGTCCTCCAACTATCCAAACAATTGACTTTTCCATCGCCATCAACGCATATTTCACCGCATCGACATTTGTCGCTTTCGTATCATTGATATAATCCACACCATTTAGCGTTCGGATATATTCCATTCGATGTGGCACATTTTGAAACGTTTTCAAACCTTTCAAAATAGCTACTTTTCCAATATTCAAATACTTGGCAACGGCAATCGCACAACTCGCATTAAAGTGATTATGTGGTCCACGAATCGTCAAATCACTTTTTTGAAATTCGTAATCATCGACTTTTATCGAATCATTTTCATAATTCACATTTGCAATCGGTTGCTTGTCGCAATGCACTTCATTCGCTTTCAACCAATCAACCATCGATTCATTTTCATTATTAAAAATGAAAAAATTCTCTGTTTCAAAATTCTGAATTAACCGAAATTTTGAATCTACATAATTCGACATTTTATAATCATATCTATCCAAATGATCCGGCGTAATATTTAATAAAATACCAATATTTGGTTGAAACCGAAAGCAATAATCCAATTGAAAACTGCTTATTTCCAACACGTAAAAATCGGGATTCGTCAACACTACTTGTTTCGCAAACGATTTACCAATATTTCCGCCAATCGCTACATTCAATCCA
>CAWVWD010000701.1:0-2341 GCA_963933585.1 uncultured Saprospiraceae bacterium | reverse complement strand
TTTATATTGTTTTAAAATACATTACGATACTACCAACTAAATACTACAATCTACTTAAATAACTGCATTGCGATAAACCCTTCTACATTCGTAATTCCTTGTTCGATATTCGATATTCAAAAATTTTAGACTATGTTCGAATCATTACCACATACCTTTAGGAAACACAAGCTTTCGGCGGATGTCCGAACGTTGCTTTTATTGCGTAAAGCAATGGATAAAAAATTGGTCCACACACTCGGCGATATGTATTTGGTTCTGCGTGGTTTGATTGCCAATTCACCGAAAGATTACGGTCCTTTTGCGACTGCTTTTTATGAATACTTTTTGGATATTGATATTAAAAAAGGCGAAACGCTGAATAGTGCCATTTTGCGTTCAGAGACTTTTAAGGAATGGCGAGAAGGTTATGAAGAAACGATTGACTTGGAGGATAATGATGATATTTCGAAGTTGATTGACCAATTTTTGGATGAAGTTCATACCACGACTTTTGATATTCAAAAAATGGTTTCGGGCGAAGAAATCTTGAACAATGATGATCCTGACCGAGCGGACACCGCAGAGCAAGATGATGAGGACGCAACTCGAACGGACAAAATGGGTGACTATTCCAATATCTCATTAGAGGAATTGCGGAAACGAATGGAACGTGTCGCGCAGCAACAAAAACGCAAACATCGAGGTGGCAATCATTGGATTGGACAAGGCGGTTATTCGCCTTACGGAAATGGCGGAGCTGCAAAAGGTGGCATTCGTGTCGGTGGAGCTGGTGGCGGAAAAATGGCTCGTGCGGTGATTGGCGACCCGAACTTTTATCCTGCGGATACGAAAGCGATTTTGAATGATAATAATATTGATGCGGCTTTGGCAAGTTTGAAAGGAATCGAAGATGAAACGTCGGAAATGTTACTGGATATTCCGAATACGATTAGCGAAGGTGTGAAAATGGGCGGTTTATTTTTGCCGATTCAGAAGGAAAAAATGCAGCAAAAAATCCAAGTGATGTTGCTCATTGACAATGGCGGATATTCGATGTCACCTTATATTCGGAGCGTTCAGAAGTTATTTTCAAAAATGAAAACCCGCTTTGCGCACGATTTAAAAGTGTACTATTTTCATAATACAATTTATGGCGGCGTGTATGAAGATCCGGCTCGAAGAAGTTTTGTTTCTATGGATAAAGTGCTTCAAAATAAGGACGATTACAGCATTTTCGTTATCGGTGATGCAGATATGGCGCCTTATGAATTGAATAACTCGAGCATGGCGAATTGGCAAGGAATCGTGAAACGGTTTCCTCGTTCGGCTTGGCTGAATCCGTTGCCATTGAATTTTTGGGCAACATCTGATACGGTTCCTGCTTTGCGTTCTGTTTTTGAAATGTATCCTTTAACGCCCGAAGGAATTGAAAAAGCGGTTTTGTTTATGAATAAGAAACGGAAGTATTTTAAGAAATAACATCGGCTCATCCCATTTTTCTTAAATTAATAAAAAAACAATGAAAAATATATTTCGTATCTTTTTTGCTTTAAACGTAAAATCAATTCTAACTTAACAATAAATCATTATTTTTTCTAATAAACAAAACACCCATTGATTTTACATCCTATTTTTTAAACAAAATCACTTTCCTATGAAAAATTTTAACCTCTGGTTTATCTTTTCACTGATAGCCATTTTTGCCATGACCTGTGCGTCACAATGGAACATTACGCACGAAGACACCGCACAACCGAACACACTTTACACCGACGAACCGACAGAACACGACACGATTAAGTTAGCCGACAATATAATAGGTCAAGGTACTAATAGGTTTGATCTTGATTTTATAGATGTAATCCCTGATGGTGTTTATCTTTTGACGGTTAATTTATCCAATGGTCATCGCTATACTCAAAAGCTAATTCATCAAAATTAATTTACTAATTGAATTATGACACTTTAACGTTAAAGTGTCATAATTCTCCTATTTTAAAACACATGAAAATTTTTCTATTTTTATCAACAATATTTTTAGTTGCTTGTAACAGCGATGACTACCATCATTCCTGTGGAATTTTTAAAGATAAAGATGCTCCAAGAATTGTAGGAAAATGGAACCTTACTATGGAATCTAATAATTATCGAATCAGTGATGGAAGTTGGGATAGTGGTTCTACATTTCCATTAGAAGCGGAGATGAAACTATGTTCTGACAGTTTAGGAACATTAGAAGTGAAAGGCGATAATTCGATTAAAGAACAAGTAAAATGGTACTATAACGATGATGGTACTATACATATCGAACGTATTTTCTATTATGATGCTTGGGGACTTGTAAATACAAAAGAGGATT
>CAWVWD010000700.1:0-2346 GCA_963933585.1 uncultured Saprospiraceae bacterium | reverse complement strand
GAAAGGTACATTATTGTTATTAATTGCATTACTAATTTCTATTTCAAGTTTTGCACAAAGTACGGTTGAAGATGATAATGAAAATGGAACTTCTTTAATTCCTATTTTGAAAGATGTCGCACCTGTTTTAGATGAATTTGAAGCGGAAGGATTAGAAATCGTCCGAATGGAAATTGACATTTTGAAAACAACCAAAATCACTTCTCGAACGCTTCATTCTGATTGGAATTATGGCGTTGCGGTCGTTGGTGATTATCGTTTTACGAATTTAGATATTAAAGTTTATCAACAAGTAGATGGGAATTGGCAACTAATAAAGAAAGATACCAGTCCTGATAAATCTGCTATTGTTATTATTGAACCTACTGAAACGACGGAATATATGATTGAAATAATCAATACTGCAACGGCAGAAGGTTATGTTGGTGGACATTATGCATTATTGATTTTCCATGAATAAACAATATTAAAACGAATAATAAATGAAGGCTTTTTCGTATTTCGGAAAAGCCTTTATTATTTTTGTTTATAATCTTTTATAAAATAGATTTATATTGTAAAATATAATCAATTATTTGTCTTACGACAAACGACTTACGTAACTTCATAACATAAAATGGCTAATTCAAAATATTTCGGAACATACATCGAACGAAATTTTAAGACAATCAAACAAAGGTTCTTACAAGCATTCAAAGATGCTGGCGTTGATATTACGACCGAACAATGGGTGATTTTAGATTTATTGGTAAAAAAAGATGGTATCTCACAAACGTATTTAGCTACAGCAAGTCTTAAAGACGCTCCAACGACTTCTCGGATTATTGATTTGATGTGTAAAAAAGGATTTTCGGAAAGGCGAAATGTTGAAAATGATCGTCGAAAATATCATATTTATCTTACGCAAAAAGGTAGAGAAACGCACGAGGAATTATTGCCAATCGTATTGAATCTTAGAGATATTGGCTGGAAAGGTTTAGATGAAGAGGATTATTTAGATTTTCTTCGGATTATGAATAAAGTCTATGATAATTTTTCAAAAATTGAAAGATGAGTACTTCTAATCTCCAGCCTGGATTTTATATTAAAAAAGGGAACGTTCAATTTCTTGAACGTTCCCTTTTTTACTTTTCAGCTATACCGCCCTAAAAAAAGAACGATAAGTCGTTCATCCCAAGATTTCGGGACAAGTTAATTCATCCTTTATATTTCAAAATCAATTATCTCAAAATAACCATTTTACCAAAGCCATTTTTGAAATAATCATTCGTTCCTATATTAAAATTCTCATAGACTTCATCGGTTGCCGATTTCAAATTCACCCGGTATAAATACACGCCATTTGCCAACGGATTACCGAAATCATCCGTGCCATCCCAAGTATATTCCGTTCGATTCAAGCCGATATGAATGTCGCCTAATTCTGCTTTTGTAATCGTTTTAATAACCTTTCCAGAAACCGTCATAATTGAAATATTCATCGCTTCCGGCAATTCACTTCCTGTTAATGTAAATACAAATTGCGTCGAAGTCGAAAACGGATTCGGATAATTCAACACATTGGAAATCATCGACTTCGTAATGACTTCAAAGTCAATTTTGTATTGATTCACACCAGATAAATTATTAGACGCATCTTTTGATTTTACTTGTAATTGATACACGCCATCTTCCAAAAACTCCGGTAAAAATTCAATTTCCGCCTTATTTTCACTTTCTAAATCCGTATTATCCGCAGGTCGGAAAACGACCGTTTGATTATCTATATAAAAACGATTCAACGTTCCCGAAGGATAACGCACATACAGCTCAAAAGTAGACGTATCATCCAATGCAATAAATTGATTTTCATCTTGTAAAGCAATCAAAATATTTGGTTTTGGCGACACAATATCGCCACTCATAATGTGCATTCCATCGAAGGTTACATCTAATACTGGCGGCGTTTTATCGCTTTCTACATAGAAACTCGAAACACCAACATTATTAAAATGATACTGTTCTCGTTGGTCTTCATTAGGATTCACTTCGATATTAATCAAATGATTTCCCGACATATCACGAGTATCCAAGGTTATATTTGCTCTCAAAACAGAATCACCTCGAAGCGGTGCATTTCTTATAAAAGTTTCCGTTTCTTGATTCGCAGCATTCGTCACCACATATTTCACCAACAAACTATCCATATCCATACTCGTCACATTCTCCACCCCTATTTCAAACTGAAACGCATCACCTTGCTGAATGGTATCCGCATGAAAAACCAAATGTACATCAGGATTCAAAGCCGCATCTGGATAAGGTTGATAAAACACTCGCCAATAATCCAACTGAGCAGGCGTTAAA
>CAWVWD010000699.1:0-2361 GCA_963933585.1 uncultured Saprospiraceae bacterium | reverse complement strand
GTATTTTATTTCAGTGGTGTTCATGATGATTATCACGAAATCACAGATACTGTTGAGAAGATTCAATTTGAGAAAATGGAAACTATCGCAAGATTAGTTTTTCATACTTCTTGGGAATTAGCGAATCGTGACAAACGAATTATCGTCGATAAAGAGTAATTTATTTTTAAAAAGCTATGAACTATAAATTATAAACTATTTGATACGCTTACGTTAGAATGTCAAATAGTTTATAGTTCATAATTTACACAAGAGCCGTTCTACTTTTTGCTCGTGTGACTTCTTCCTCTTTAGACTTTCCCAACAAAAAAGCCCGAGCATCATTTGCAGATTGTCGAGGAATTTCCTCCATCGGTAAATGTCCGCATTTTTCATAAATCAATACTTCCGAATTATAAATTCTCCGCTCAAAACGATAAGCATTCTCTACCGGAATCCATTTGTCATGTCGTCCCCACATCAATAAAGTTGGCGCATTTATACTTTTCAATTTATGCGTATTGTTTTCAAATTTAGAATTCGCCATTTTGAAAAACACACCTGGATTTCCTTCCCGAGTGAATAATTCGTAATATCTATCTATTAATGCTTCCGATACTTTCTGTTGATTATAATAAACTTGCTTGACGAATTGCTCTAAAATGTTTCGTTTAATTGCGTATCGAGCGACTCGGCTCAAAAATGGTGTTCTTGCCATCTTAAACGGTAACGGAATATTGCGTTCATCTATAAACCCTGCAGATCCGAGCAATACTAACTTATCTACTCGCTCTGGATAATCCGCTGCAAATTCCCAACTTACCCATCCGCCAAGCGAACTACCTGCAATGTGACATTTTTCTATTCCTAAACGATTCAAAATCGTCCCAACGCAACGTTTATACATTAACATATCGTGATTTCCACGGGCATTTGGACCAGTCAAACCGAAGCCCGGCAAATCGACCCGAATGATATGAAAATCTTTTTTTAACTCTTTTACCCAGCCATTGTAAGTATGCAATGATGAGAACGCTCCATGCAATAATAGTAATGTCGGCGCATCTTTATTACCTTCTTCCCGATAATGAATTAATGTTTCATCAAAAATCAAAAATCGGGAATCTCTCGTAGTGTATTTACCTATTAATTCTTTATCCACACGAATATATTTTATGTTTAAACGGTAAATTAGAAATTAAAATCTATCTATAATAGAACAAACAAAATTATTTTCCGTTTTTAACAAATTTTCACATTGATATGATTGAAACACCTAGGAGTATCATTTTAGCAAACTTCGTAAAACCTTATTACCTTTATATTTAAGTTTTTTGTATAGGCGACTATTTCTAACATTATACATTACTGGCCAGATAAATCCGCAATGATGAGATTTTTACACCTTTAAACCAGCAGCCTTTATACGCTCAATACTTACAATATGCACTACATTCGTAAAATCATCGACTTACTTTTCTATAGCAATATTTATATTGCTATAGCTGCTGTTGCCATGACTTGGCAAACGCAACTTATTTTATTCGGCGATTTTCAAATAGATAAATTATCCATTTTAGTATTTTTTGCAACGATGTTTATTTACGCTTCACATCGGTTAGTTGGATTATTTTCGGTGAAACATTTTTTGGAAGAAGGACGATTTAAAGTAATTAATACTTACAAAAATCATATTTGGATTTATACAGGAATTGCATTTATGGGATTGATTTATGCATTTTTTCAAGTAAATTTTAGACTTCAATTAGCGTTAGTCGTTCCCGGTTTAATTTCATTAGGTTACGTAATTCCATTTTTAGGAATAAAAAAAGGAAAAAAGAAATTACGGTTACGAGATTTGAATTGGATAAAAATATTTTTGATTGCTGTCGTTTGGGGATATGTTACCGTGATTTTACCTGTTTTGGAAGTTCGATCGATTTCGTGGTCAGATTTACTGATTTTACTGGAACGAATAATTTTTATATTTATGATCACCTTACCGTTTGATATTCGAGATTTAAAAGTTGATTTATTCAATAAAGTCAAAACGATTCCTGCCGTTTATGGCATTCCTAAAACAATGAAATTAGTACTTCTTTCCTTTATATTTTTAATGATTTTAGTAACCATAAATTATGTCCTCATCCCTCCAATTCCAAAATATTTCGCACTTTACGGCTTATGGCTTTCGCTAATTTCGACCTATATTTTTATCAAAATTTCAATCTATAAAATAGACGACTATTATTTTACCGGATTATTAGATGGTACAATGTGGATACAATTTATCTGCGTCTGGATTTTCACCTTGACGTGATATTCTTCCAATCTATTTCGACCTCTTTCAGTATAGATTTCGCTAATCATGCAGATTCTTTT
>CAWVWD010000698.1:0-2368 GCA_963933585.1 uncultured Saprospiraceae bacterium | reverse complement strand
GTACCGCTTATAACTTAGGTTGTGAGCGGTTTTTTTAGGTATCGACTACTTTATCTGCCGTAATAGTATGACGAAAACGGCAGCTAAAACAGCCGCTACGTACAAAAAAAAACGCTGATAACCACAAAAAATGTGGTTACCAGCGTCCTAGAATCTTAGTTATTAATCAATACAAAGATTGGTATTATATTAACCCTTCTTTTTACGATCTAATTCTGTTAAATAGATTTTACGTAAACGCATGCTGTTTGGCGTAACTTCTACGTACTCATCTTCATCGATATATTCCATAGCTTCCTCCAAAGAGAAAAGAATTGGTGGCGCTAATTTCACTTTATCATCATTACCAGAAGAACGCATATTCGTTAACTTCTTAGTTTTTGTAACGTTTACGACTAAATCAGTTTCACGACTGTGTTCGCCGATCACTTGACCTTCATAAACCTCAATACCAGGAGCAATAAAGAATTTACCTCTATCTTGTAATTTATCCATAGAGTAAGGAATTGTGGTACCTGGGTGTAACACGATTAAAGAACCTTTGTTACGTCCTGGAACATCACCTTTCCATTCTGCATATTCCTGAAAGCGGTGGGCCATAATCGCTTCACCTTGCGTCATATTCAAAATAGCAGAACGCAATCCGATAATTCCTCTTGAAGGAATTTCAAATTCCAAGTGCATTACATCACCTTTAGGTTCCATGCTTTTCATTTCCCCTTTACGTTGTGTTACTGCCTCGATAACTTTACCAGAATTATGTTCAGGAACATCAATTGTTAAAAACTCAATTGGCTCATGTCTTTTACCATCGATTTTTTTGATGATAACCTGTGGTTTTCCAACTTGAAGTTCGTAACCTTCTCGACGCATTGTTTCAACCAAAACAGCCAAGTGCATGACACCACGACCGAAAACGTTGAATGAATCCGCTGAACCAGTTTCCTCAACTCTTAAAGCCAAGTTTTTCTCCATTTCCTTATCTAAACGTTCACGTAAGTGACGAGAAGTAACGAATTTTCCATCTTTACCAAAGAACGGTGAGTTATTCACAGTGAAGAACATACTCATAGTAGGCTCATCAATAGAGATTGGTGTCAAACCTTCTGGATTTTCAAAATCAGCGATTGTATCCCCAATATCAAAACCTTCCAAACCAGTCATCGCACACAAATCACCATTTTCAACAGACTCTACCTTTTTACGACCTAAGCCGTCAAAAGTATATAATTCCTTCACACGAGATTTCACAATACTTCCATCACGTTTCACTAAAGAAACAGGCTGATTTACTTTGATTTCTCCACGGTGAACACGACCAATTGCAAAACGACCTAAGAATTTAGAATAATCCAAAGAAGTAATTTGCATTTGTAATGTTCCTTCGTTTTCTTGAGGAGCAGGAATGTGTTCAAGTACTTGATCTAACAAGTAAGAAACATCGGCCGTTTGTGTCGCCCAATCTTCACCCATCCAATTATTTTTTGCAGAACCGTAAACAGTAGCAAAATCTAATTGTTCCTCTGTCGCATCAAGGTTAAACATCAAGTCAAAAACTTCTTCATGAACTTCATCCGGACGACAGTTATCTTTATCTACTTTATTGACAACTACGATAGGTGTTAAACCCAAACTTAGTGCTTTTTGTAAAACGTAGCGAGTCTGTGGCATACATCCTTCAAAGGCGTCAACTAATAGTAAAACTCCATCCGCCATGTTCAGAACACGCTCAACCTCACCACCGAAATCGGCGTGACCGGGAGTATCAATAATATTAATTTTGGTATCTTTATATTGAACAGATACGTTTTTCGCAAGAATAGTAATTCCACGTTCTCGCTCTTGATCGTTATTATCCAAAATTAAATCACCCATTTCTTGATTATCACGGAATAATTGACAGTGATGTAGGATTTTATCCACCAAAGTTGTTTTTCCGTGGTCAACGTGAGCGATAATTGCAATATTTCTAATTGCTTTATTCATAATTATTTATAAATGGAATTTGCGATAAATTGCTTTAACTAATTGATAGTCAATCTTTTTGTTAAAACAATTCAAAACATTTTCCAATAAAAAATTGATATTAAAAATTTCGAGGTGCAAATGTAGCTATTTTTTTGATTATCAATGTATTGTAGGTATTAATTAATTGTGAAAAGGAAATTATGATTCTAACATAAAAATTCATTACAATATTTTGACGATTATTATAAAAACAAACTACTCTTAATACGCTGATATTCAACTTATTAGATTTATTGTCTAAAAAAAATAATCAGTTTATAAAGTTATCAATAAATAATAATTAGTTTATATATTATTGTTTTTTATATCTTTGTATCATACAAACCTTTCATTTACACAA
>CAWVWD010000697.1:0-2375 GCA_963933585.1 uncultured Saprospiraceae bacterium | reverse complement strand
TCAATACATAATAGAAAGTGCTATTCGCCGTCTTGGTTTGAATCCTCAAAACTGTTTGCGAGGTGATTATACTTGGTATTTAGAAAGTGGTTCTATTACCTTGAATCTGAATATTTTTCTACTTCACGGTCATCATTATTTTAAAGTCGAAGCAGCAATAATTGACGCTCCGACAGAAAGACTCACAGAATTCTACGAAACTTTGCTGCATCATAATCATGATTTTAATGGTTTTGCATTTTTGTTACACGAAGGGAAAGTATATATAAAATCGGTAAGAGAGTTGCGTGGAATGGATGAAAATGAAGCATTTTCTATCATTACGAAAGTTGGAAATTATGCAGATAAGTTTGATGATGAATTAACAAAAATATTTTTTGAATAATTTTTTAATAACGAATTTCGAGACTTCGGAATTTATTACCAATCATAAAATAAGATGAGATTATTATTTGCAATTACTATTTTGCTAAGCATCGTAGCGTGTAAAAATGAAAATACAACTCCAGAAATAACGACAGTTAACTCGACTACAACTGCTTCAGCAGATGTTTCAACGATAGAATATCCGTTAGTAGAGTTTTATCGAAATACAAATGGTGTTCAGATTTATAATGGATTTGTGGATGCAGATACAAGTATGATGTCGTCAGGAAATAAATATATGATTGATGTTGTGGCTTATGAACTTTGGGGAAAATTCTTGTATTTAGACAAAAATAATGAAGTCGTTGCAACGGATAAACCGGATGAGTTAACCTTAGATGATTTAGGAAATTTTCACCCTTACTTACTTCGGGTTTCTATGATGAAAAAGCCTGGTGCGTTTCAAAATGTCCAAACCGTTCAAGTTAGCTTTTCAGATAATGGTGTTTCTTCCATTCATCGAACGGATTTTTTGAAAGCGAGAGTTGAAGGCTGGGATATGCAGCTTTCGACCAAAAAGAATTTTTCGCCTTGTATAGAGGATGATTTAAAGTGTAAAGCGGAATCCGTATTGTCGAGTATTGTGGCGAGCTTGTTTAGGTAGGTTAGTTATATAAAATACAGGTTCTAAAAAATGTGTAAGGTTTAGTGATCAATTAGTTATTAACTTAATTATTAGAATAAATAGGTTAACTTACTTTAGTTGAGTTATAAAATAGTTAAGAGTATTCTCGTTTTTTTAGGAAAACGGGACTAGAATTAGTCGGGAAGGATTAAAAAAGCTTTTAGCTAAGGTATTTTAAGTATCAATCAGAAATAGAAAAAACAGATGAGACGGCAATTGGTCATATTATTTTTTACTCAGATATTAATTTTTAATGCCGCTTTTACGCAACCTATTTTTGACTATTCTTTTTCGGCTTCAATGGATACTTATAATGAATTAGATAATCCAACGTCACTAAGTAATGGGCAGGTTTGGGACGAAGAAATTTATTCTCTTGGACTTGGATTTTTATTTAATATTGGTGGAGAATCTTTTGATACGATATTGATAAACACAAATGGTTATCTGACTTTTGAAAATCAAACCTCTGATGAAACTTATATTGCAACCGTTTTAGGAGACGCTGATTTGGAAGATAGAGGTGCAGGAACAATAGTTTCTGAATCGCCAATTAGTTATCAAATAGATGGAATGATTGGAAATCAAATTATAAAGATAGAATATAAAAATATTGGTTTTTTTGATGGAATAATGAATGATTCTATTAGTTTTCAAATTTGGCTTTATGAGAATACGGATCAAATAGAATATCGTTTTGGAAGCGGTATAGTTTCAAATCCTAACATTGTATTTCAAGGAAATTCGGGACCAATTTGTGGATTATTTAATGTGCATACGAATAATTTGCAAACTGGATTTACACTAACGAATTCGGCGATATTTCCTGATACAACACAATTTGTAAATTTTGATGTGTTTAATATTCCTTCATTAGACGATTTGATACCGGAACATTCAGTTTATACATTCGCATATAATCATCCTGTTGCGAATAAGACAGTATTTAGGGAGTCATTGGATTTTAAAGTATTATCGAACCCAACGATTGATTTTTCAATAATTGATATCATTTTGACAGAATCAAGTATGATTTTTGTCGATGTCTTTGATATGCATGGAAACCTATTGAAAACAAGAAAAATATTTCATTCAAAAGGTAAATGTCAGATTAAATTGGATTTAAGTTCTTACTCATCAGGGACTTATTTATGTCGAATAAGAGTTGGAAGCAAGGTTGCAACAAAAAAGATTATCAAGATTTGAGGGAATGAAATTATATTAAAATTAGAATTCTTTAGAAAAAACATCATAATTATTATTGATTTTTATTAATCGACAAGAATTTATAAAGGTTATTAAAATATATACCTAAATTAGCTTA
>CAWVWD010000696.1:0-2381 GCA_963933585.1 uncultured Saprospiraceae bacterium | reverse complement strand
AACACCAAGCTCCAGCTTAGTCAGTGAAAAAATAAAAAATCGTCGTCTTGAAACAATTTCAAAATGACGACTCTTTATTTTAGTAAAAGTCCCGAAAGGACGATATAATTAACCCATGACGCTAGTCGTGGGAATCAAGGTGATAAAAAACACCTCCATCAAAAGGCGACCAAACCGAAGTCCGAACATCCGCCTTTTTCAAACCCTGATTCACCCATTCATTACAAGTTTTAATCGCATTATAACTACCTTTCGCGGCATAAAAATCATCATTCCGCCCATAACCTTTCCCTACTTTCAAGATTTGCTCCTTATCATCTTTCACAAAAGACATTTCAATATGCGTTTTCAAAGCTAAAAGCTGTGATTCACAAAGTGGCAAAGCCACGAACTGTTCACGCTTCGAATAATAATTCGTAACGTGCATCGCACTTTCACTTTTTAGAAACAAAGCATTCACCAACGTACTCATTTTCAAATCTTCCCAAGTCGCCGTATTCAAATAAAAGCCCTTATCGCCCCACCCAAAAGCCACATATTTAGCACTTTCTGGTATTTTCAATTGCTTCCAAAAATCCTCCTTCAATTGATTTCGTTTTAGAATAATATCCAAATGAATGCCATTAGAAATCAAATAAACGGTTTCCTTTTCTGCACAAGTGACTGGCTCTGGATTCTTCGGAATTATAGAAAGTAAAAATGCAAGGATGAAGTAGAGTAGGAGAATGCCTACGATTCCTAACAAGATTTTGCTGATGTATTTGATTGTTATTTTTAGGTATTTTATAGAATAATATCGCCTTTTTGGAGCTGAGATTGATAGATTTTTATTTGTTGGTTTTTTGATTCCATTTTGGTGTAATTTTTATTTTCTTTATTTCTTCAAATATCTCTTTATCTGCTAACAGAAATAGTAACATTTCTAACTGATAAGGATGCGCATTTTTACCATAAACTCTTTTAACCGTTGTTTTTACAAAATCACAAAATGCAAAATAAGCTTTTTGTTTGGGAATGTATAAACCAGTTTTATTTGAGTGTTTATTAATATGTGATAGATTAACAATCGTATTCATATCAAAATTCACGATTATACTATTTCGTCCACTTGGCATTGGGAAATATTTTTGTGTCAAACCATTTTGATTTTCACAAGTTAAAATTAACCAATTTAGCGTATAAATTACCTTTGAGTCATAAATCACAAATTTATCCGGATTAATAAAAGAGGCAATTTTAGAAAGCGAAGAAATTGTCGTGAAAGAGTTTGTTGTTAACCTTCTTTCTTCTAATTCCTTTTTAAATTTTGCAACCTTATTAATATTACGTTCAATAGGTTTAAATCCTCGAATTCTGCCCCAATTATTAACTATCCAAAAATCAAGTGTGTTTGTGTCAGTTATCGTTTTGTATTTATCCGCTAAAATCCATTTTAGTTTAGAGTTGCTTTCATATGAATTACCTATTGTTAATTGTTCTTTTTCCTTTATATTAAACAAGTCAGTATCAAAATTAAACATGAAATCAAATCGTTATTTTAAGTCAACTCTTGTACTAAATTCTTTTAATTTTTTGATTAAATTTTCCATTTGGTTAAGCTTTAATTTAGTTATGTATCTGATATTGTACCGTCACTTTAGTGCGGTCATGATTGTGTATTCGAAACAAAACGGGCTTTAAGCTGACATTTGTATGATGTTGGGTTAAGGCTAGAGTAAAAAAGAAATCAGAAGTTACGGCACTAAAGTGACCGTGCAATGGACGATGTAATAATGAAATTAAATTCGCCTCAAAACTCCAACTTCAAAATTTCCCTCAAATCCAAATCGCTCCCACCATTCTTACTAAACTCCACCAAAATCGCCTGTTGCAAACCAGTATAACGTTTTGCCACCTGATTATTATTTACCGCAATGTGTAAAGCTCGTTTTGTACCAACCAAAATGACCAGTTTTTTGCCTCGTGTAATTCCAGTATAAACCAAGTTTCTAAATAGCAAATTATAATGCGTCGTATGAATCGGAATCACAACACATGGACATTCGCTGCCTTGATATTTATGAATTGAAACGGAATACGCTAAAACTAATTGGTCAATTTCCGAGAACTCATAAATAATATTTTTTTTATCAATTTCGACATGAATTTCTTGTTCGATTCTATCAATTTTGGTGATGCGTCCGACATCGCCATTAAAAACTTCCTTGTCGTAATTATTGACAATTTGCATCACTTTATCATTGACATCAAAACTACGACCGAGTTTTACTAAAGGATTCGTCGATGGATTTAATCGCTTTTGCAAATATTCATTTAAGCCACGATTTCCGACAATGCCACGATTCATCGGACTTAATACTTGAATATCTGTCAACCGATTA
>CAWVWD010000695.1:0-2382 GCA_963933585.1 uncultured Saprospiraceae bacterium | reverse complement strand
CATAAATTGTTGTGATTCTTCCCATTTGAATATATTTCTTGTATCTGTGAGTATTTGCCTTCAACGGATTGCGGCATTCGCCGCAATGACGGAATCTTTAGTGTTTTGGTTTTGTGCCGTTGCCTTGAGGAGATAATTGTCAATTGTCAATTGAAATTTACTCCATTTCAATCAATATCTGACCTTTATCCACAGCAGCACCTTTCGCCACTTCGATAGATTTCACAACACCATCACCTTCTGATTTCAAGACATTTTCCATCTTCATGGCTTCCAATATCAATAAAGGCGTGCCTTTTTCTATTTCTTGTCCTGGCTCTATCATAATATCCAAAACCAAACCTGGCATCGGCGCTTTGATGTTAGAAATTTTATGAGCAACCACTGCGGAAAGCCCCATTTTCTTGACCAAAAGATCATATTCATCCTCGATGTTTATCGTGTATTTATTACCGTTTACCTCAAGCGTTAAGGTTTTATCTGCGTAGTTTGCTTCGAGCAATTTGCAGTGATAACTTTGATTGTCTTGTAAGACGTGAAACGCATTATTACCTACTTCGAGCATATCAAGGTTTGATATGACTTCTTTGGAGAAGTCGAAGGATTGACCATCGACATGGATTTTATAACTCATTGTTTTTTTGTTTGTTAGTTTGCAAATATATAGTTTTCTATATATTTAGTTAAATACTTGATGTCTTATTTTGAAATGATATTGAGCACTTTTTAATTCCCCCTATTTTTCATCTTTGCAGGTTTATTTTAGCAGCAGATTTGTCACTATTTTACATAAATTTAGTTGATTGTGACTATTTTTTATTCATTATAAACTAATTTTGTAATTATAGTTCATTTAAAGGTATGTAAACTATTGAAAATCAAATAGTTTTCTTTCAAAATAAATTGCTAAAAAAATTAAAAAAAATTACCTTTGATGATGAGAACGGTATAATTTAGGTTTAAATGACTTTTATTCATTGCGATTAAATTTCTAAATAGCTTGATATTTGTTGCGAATGATTGATAATTAATAATCCGTTTTATATTTATCTATAAATCATTTAAACCAAAACACTTTTAAAGTGTCGTTGTTATTTAATTACAAAAATCGAATATTTCAAAATAGCTAAATTATTAAAAATAATAATTATTTAGGCAAAATATTTTCAGGCATTAGAGTAGTCAGGTTAATTCATAAAATGACACTATTTTTATTGATAAAAATAAAAATCGTCAAAACGATAAAACCTTAATCTCCGAGAAATCGGGGTAAGTACTTTGTACCTCAAAATCTTAAAACCTGATTTTTACAAAAAATATATCAATATGAAAATATTAGTTTGTGTTACGCCAACACCTGAAACAACAGCCAAAATTGCATTTAAGGACAACAATACGGCTTATGATACAAATGGCGTAAATTACATCATGAACCCTTATGATGAATGGTATGCTTTGGTACGTGGAATTGAGTTGAAAGAGCAATTTGAAGGTAGTAAAGTGACAATCATTAATGTTGGTCCAGCATCGAATGATTCTATTTTAAGAAAAGGATTAGCCATTGGTGCAGATCAAGCGTTACGTGTGGATGCAGAGCCTCAAAGTGCATATTTTGTTGCGGCTCAAATTGCAAAATATGCGAAAGGTTTCGACATTGTACTTTTAGGAAAAGAAACGATTGATTATAATGGTGGCGAAGTTGGCGGAATGTTAGCAGAACTACTGGATTTGCCGTTTATTTCTTACGCTACGGACATAACAATGGAAGGGACGGTTGCGACTATTTCAAGAGATATCGAAGGTGGCAATGAAATTTTGCAGGTACAAACACCTTTTGTAGCAAGTGCTGCTAAAGGTTTGGCAGAACAACGTATTCCAAATATGCGTGGAATTATGATGGCGAAGAAAAAACCATTAGTTGCTCGTCCGGCTGCGGATATGAAAAGTCCAGTCGCTGTGAGTGGATTTACTTTACCAGATGCTAAAGGTGCTGTAACATTGGTTGATCCTGAAAATATGGATGAATTGGTGCGTTTGCTACACGAAGAAGCAAAGGCAATTTAGTATTCCTTTTTCCATAACTTACATTATGGGCTGAGTTATATCCTCCTTTGGGGACTTTTATTTTAAATTGTTTAATTGTGAATTGTTGATTTTAATCACCGAGTTCTCGGGACAAGATAATTCATAATTAATAATTAATAGTTAAAAAAGATGGTTTTAATTTTTGCAGAAAGTCAAAATAATCAACATAAAAAGTCAACTTTCGAAGCCGTTTATTACGGCAGTAAAGTTGCAGCATTATTAGGAACTGAAGCAATTGCTTTAGTAATCGGTGATGCAGATAATAGTGCAGATTTAGGTTTGTACGGTGCCTCAAAA
>CAWVWD010000694.1:0-2382 GCA_963933585.1 uncultured Saprospiraceae bacterium | reverse complement strand
TATCCACCGGTCCAACCCATCGACCAATATTTCAAATAATGACTTTCAAAAGTATTCGGAATTGATTTTTCTACATCGGTTACAATTTTCGCTAAATCGTTATTTTGATTCCCAAAAATATTCGCATAACGAGCTGCTACAAAATAATAATACCACGCGTCCGCATTCGTTTTATCCTTTTCTAATTCGTTTTTCCAAAGTTCATGTTGTTGAATATAATATTCTCCCGATTTTTGAACTTCCGTAATTCTATAAATCTTTTCAGGTTTCGGACCAATCCCTGCGTAAGCTGCATTTATAAAGCATAAACCTAAAATTGCTATGAACACTTTTTTCATTTTAATAATTTTATAATATTTCGATTTGGCTAATTAACAAAATCAACCAATTAATTAAGAATACCCGCCGACAAGCAATTACAAAACCTATTACACAGGAGTTTTGGAAGCGTTCAATCTTTTTTGTTTTTTTTGGCTTGAACCATAAAAGTCATGCTTATTTTCTCAAAACGTCTTTATTCTATTATATTGCTACCCACATAAAAACTGTGAAAAAGTTCGTCATTATGGAGTCATTCCGAAATATTGAAACTATAAGGAAAACCAGATTTGTTAATTTGAGTGCTGCCTGTCCTAAGACCTCGGTAGTTGTCTAAAACGGATTTCGGAATCCCGATTACTAGAGACAATGACGGAAGCATTTATGTTTTTAATCGTGAATCGGTCTAACATCTAACATCTAAAAGCGAAGCAATAATATCTATTAATAATACAAATTATGAAAAAAATACCTTTTATACTTTTTGCAATAGCAATGGTTTTTCAGAGTTGTAGTTCTAAAAATAGCGTTGCAAATATTGAAGTGGATGGCGAATTAAAAGTCGCTCACATCGAGCCAATGTTTTGGTGGATTGGGATGAAAAACCCAGAGGTTGAATTGATGATTCATCAAGAAGGAATCGCAACTTATAGCGTGACTTCGGGTGACAAGCGAGTGAAAATTGTTTCGGATGAAAACAGCGATAATCCGAATTACAAGTTTATAAAATTAGATATTTCAAAAGCGGCAGCCGGAAATGTACCGTTGATCTTTGAAAAAAATGGACAAAAATTCCAATTAGATTATGAACTGAAAGAACGTAATCTTGATCCAGAAAAAATGACCGGATTATCTTCTGAAGATGTCATTTATTTGGTTTTTCCTGATCGATTCGCAAATGGCGATACGAAAAATGATACGATTGAGGGAATGTTAGAAGCCAAAAGTGAAACAAGTCTAGGTCGGCACGGTGGAGATTTACAAGGAATAATTAATAAATTAGATTATTTGGTAGATTTAGGAATTACTGCGATTTGGATAAACCCTGAAATCGAAAATGACCAACCACATGAATCTTATCATGGTTACGCTGCAACGGATTTTTATAGCATCGACCGCCGTTTTGGTGACAATGATTTATATAAAGAATTGGTACACAAAGCACACGAAAAAGGGATAAAAGTCATTAAAGATATTGTACATAATCATATCGGTGACCAACATTGGTGGATGGACGATATTCCAACAAAATCATGGATTCACCAATTTGATACCTTCACAAAAACGACTTATCGAGCGACTACCCTATTTGACCCTTACGCTTCGGAAATGGACAAAACATTAATGGCTGATGGTTGGTTTGATACACATATGCCGGATTTGAATCAGAAAGAGGAACACTTAGCGACTTACTTAATTCAGAATAATTTATGGTGGATTGAGTTTTCAGGTTTGGATGCTTTCCGTGTGGATACTTATGCTTATCCAGATAAGGATTTTACCTCAAAATGGTGTAAAGCGATTGCTGAGGAATATCCAAACTTTTCGTTTTTTGGAGAAACTTGGGTTCATGGCGTCGTGACACAAGCCTTCTTTACGGATGAAAATGGCATGAATTCCAGTCACGATACGAACTTACCCAGCGTTACCGATTTCCAATTATATTATGCAATTAATGACGCTTTGAATAATCCACAAGGTTGGACAAGTGGCGCGGCGAAAATCTATTATACGTTGGCTAAAGATATTGCTTACGCTAATCCAAATAAAAATATAACGTTTTTAGATAATCATGATTTATCTCGTTACGCTTCGGTTATGGATGGAAATTTAGATAAAATAAAATCGGGATTGAGTTTCTTATTGACGACTCGTGGTACGCCAATGATGTATTATGGCACGGAAATTATGATGAGGAGCGGCGATGAACCTGACCACGGTTATTTGCGTCAAGATTTCCCCGGTGGATTTGGCGGAACGATTGACAAATTTAGCGAAAACGGAAGGACAAACGATGAAAAAACGATATTTAATCACACGAAAAAGTTATTGAATTATCGTAAA
>CAWVWD010000693.1:0-2411 GCA_963933585.1 uncultured Saprospiraceae bacterium | reverse complement strand
CTTCCATCTGAAGATGCTCAATTCTTCGGAAGTTTAGGTGCGAAGTTTATTTTGGCGATTACTTACGTTGGAATGGCGAGTTATACGTTACTATTTATTTGGGGCGTTTTTATCAATCCCAAAGGTATAAAATCTTTTCTTTTATTGGTTTGTAAATTACCTTTTTTGAAACGTTATGAAGCCAAAACGAGTCAATTAGGCGATGATATTATGCGAACATCGGAGGAGGTAACATCGAAAAATTGGAAATATCACATCGGTGCTCTTCTGGGAACGGCTGGGGCTTGGACCGGAAAGTTTTTATTAATCATTGCGATAATCATCGCTTTAGTGCCTTCTTTTCAAACGGATTTTTTATTGTTAATTCTATTTTTTGCGAAGCTAAAAACGATGTTCATTTTGATTTTACTTTTCCCAAGTCCAGGCGGAGCAGGTTTTGCAGAATTGGCTTTCGCAGCATTTATGCACGGTTATATTCCAGTGACTTCGGCTTTGGTTATTGCGTTAGTTTGGCGACTGATGTCGTATTATAGTTATTTGATTGCCGGTGCGATTATTATTCCAAATTGGTTACGGAATCGATGGAATGAAAGGGAGGAAAGTTAAAATGCAAATTCAAGCTCAAATTCAAAAATAAATGTAAATTCAATTAATTCATTTCTATAAAAATGGTCGATTAATAGAAAAATTAAAATCGAAACTAAAAAAAACTTTAGATTTGAAATAAAATAGTCTCCCGCAGATTTCGCAGATAACGCCGCTTTTTTTGATTTGTAAATTCCTTTAGGAATTTACAAATCGTATTAATTTCAAAAAAAATCTATGGAATTTGCGAAATCTACGGGAGAAATCATAAAAAAACATGAAGACTCAAGCAGAATCAACGATTAATAATCATGCGTTATATGCCGCTGGTGGCGGATTAATTCCTATTCCGATTATCGACTTTATGGCGGTTTCGAGCATTCAAGTAGATTTGGTGCAGAATTTATGTGAAATCTATAATGTCAATTTTTATAAAAACCAAGGAAAATCAGCGATTAGTGCCTTGGTCGGAACGTCTTTGGCTAGTTTGGGTTCGTCATTAATAAAAGCAATTCCAGGCATTGGTTCGTTTTTAGGTGGTGTTTCGATGTCAATTTTATCTGGTGCGACGACTTACGCAATCGGACAAGTTTTTGCTAAACATTTTGAAAGTGGCGGAACGATGGAAGATTTGAATGTGGAAGATTTTAGTAAATTTTATAAGCAAAAATTAGAAGAAGGAAAGCAAGTCGTGAAAGACTCTATGGATAAAGATAAAAAGAAAGAATCTAAAGAAACCGAAGCTCCAAAATCAAATTCTCGACAAGATATTTTACAAACAAAATTGGAAGACGTGAAGCGATTATTCGAAAGTGGAATTATTACGAAAGTGGAATATGATGATATGAGAAAGAACTTGTTTGATGAATATATTGGTTGATTTTCATGAATCAATTGTTTCATTATTACCGATTCTCTGTCGCTTGTTGTGTCATTATTAGAGTATGTTTAAAGTAATAATGAAACAAGTTAGTAATCAAACAGTATAATTGTTCGTTATTTAATGGCAAGAAGTTTGAAAAAATAAGACTTGAATACCAATGTAATTAACAAAAACAATAAGACTATGAAACGATTATCATTAATGCTTATCATGACAGTTCTGTTGTCTGCGGTAAGTTGTATAGGAGGAAAAACAGGAAATACAGGAAATACAGGAAATACGGAGGTAAAGGAAGGTATCAAATTCATAGAAGGAGAAACTCATGAAGCAGTTTTGGCGAAAGCCCAAATCGAAGGAAAACCAATCGTGATTGATTTTTATACGACTTGGTGCGCTCCGTGTAAATGGTTGGAAAAAGATGTTTTTCAGTTAGAGAGTGTGGCAGATTATTATAATGAAAACTTCATCAATTATAAAGTAAATGCAGAAGATTTTGATGGTGTTTCGTTGGCTCAACAATACGAAGTTGGAGCTTATCCGACTTTAATTTTCTTGAAACAAGATGGTACACTTTTGAGAAAACATGAAGGAACTACAACGGCTTCGAACTTTATGAAATGGGGAAAAAGTGCAGTGATAAAAAATAAGGATGTACAGTAAACGTTGATAGCTTGTAGTTGATAGTTTTTGACTAAACATATCGGAAAAGCGTCCTTTTGATTTGAATCAAAAGGACGCTTTTTTTAATTGACCTCATCCCTAATCCTTCTCCTAAAGGAGAAGGGGACAGAACTCGAATTTACTGATTTCGTAGATTTTGTTGAACTCTTCTTTTAGGAATAAAAAAATTAATAGAGAATCATGTTTTAACCTAAGTAACAGCGAAAAAATAACTTTCCCATTTGGACGGCATCTTTTGTCCTCATTTTTCCTTTAAAATCAG
>CAWVWD010000692.1:0-2418 GCA_963933585.1 uncultured Saprospiraceae bacterium | reverse complement strand
GTGATTTTGGTTTAGATTTATATGATTATGGGGCGAGATGGTATGATGCGAGTGTGGGAAGATGGTTTGCTGTGGATCCTTTGGCTGAGAAGTATGTTGGCATATCACCATTTACTTTTGTAAATAATAGTCCTTTAATAAATAGAGAAATTGATGGTCGGTATTTTGAAGAAGGCAGTAAATCAGAGAAACAAGCTCAAAAGATTGAAAAGAAAATTAATAAAAAAATCAAGAAGATTGAAAAAAAGATGTTAAAAGCACATGAGAAAGGTAAAGATACAGGTGACATGGGAGAAAGATTGATGGAATTAAATCAGTCACGATTTGATATACAAGATATGAGAAATGATACCGATACAGAATACAAATACAGTAATTTAGAAAGTAAAGAGGCTAAACATGCAAAGGTGGATTTCCCTACTGCTACAAAAACAGGCACTAATGGAGATGGACATGATGTAATAACAATGTTTGTTGAAAAAGGAAATGTAGGAAATCAAATTCATGAATCGAGACATGGGGGGGATCATGCAAAGGGAGAACATTTAGATATTTCCAAAGGAGTAGGAGAAAGTGGTTATGGTGTAAGAGATGAGGTTAGTGCATATAGAGCTCAGTATGCTTATGATGGTCAATTTCAATATGAAGATAGCTCTTTGCCTGCGGAAGAAATGGTAAAAAGGATTATGGCAGGAAATACAAATCCATATCTTTTCACCATTACTAATATAAATGATATAAATGTAGGTATGGTAAATTCATTAAAAGAACCCGATCCTAAAAAACCAGGTAAACATCGATTTGTTTATCCACCCAATGGTGAATCCAAAGAGGTATGGAACTCAAACTAATCATTCACTAATATTGAGCCTTTATTTTCATGAAAAATAAAGGCTCAAATACCAATAATATAAATAATGAAATACTTTATACCTATTGTTATTACTATATTTTTAGGTTGTAATAATACCTTCAATGGAAAAATGTATCAATTATCAAAAAAATATCCCAAAAACTGGGATTTAACTTTACAATTCACAAATGACACAACATTTATAATTTATCATCAGAACCAAAGTATGCAATTATTTAATTTTCGACAAATAGATGAAAATATTTTATTTGTGAATAATGATAGTATAATTAACAAAAGTGATGTTAATTTTAATATTAGTGACTCTATTATTGTTTTTAAAAATCATATAATGATACGTAATCATAATGATTGGGTAACTTTTAAAAAGCGAAAGTTAAATTTTTAAACATCTATGGCTTCAAAGATGACTCAAATACAGGTAATGATTATACTTATGATGATAATGGGAATCTAATCGCTGATGCCAATAAGGATATTACCAATATTACGTACAATCATCTGAACTTACCAAATGTCATCACTTTCGCTAATGGAAATACGATAATATGGCTATACGATGCTGCAGGAGTGAAACTTCAAAAACAAACTTTTGATAATTCTGACCAAACTACGAATACGCACGATTACATCGGTGGCATAGAATACCAAGGTAATGTCTTAGAAGCGATTTACACAGATGAAGGTAGAGCAAAACCTTTTGGTACTGCTTACCGCTATGAATACACAATTAAAGACCACCTTGGAAATTCTCGTGTGATGTTCTGCGATATAGATAATGATGGTATTGTTACGGAAAGTGAAATTATACAAGAAGAGCATTATTATCCTTTCGGTATGGTGCGACAAGAAGTCGTTTAAAATAATGTTAAGTCATTGATAAGCAGTAGTTTATTAATGATATTTAACCTAATATATTGCTATTAGTTTCTTATTGTTCGGTGGGAATTTGGTAACGAAATCTTGCTAAGCGAACAAGACAATGTAGGCTTTCAAAAGTAGAACCGAGAGGGAAAACTCAAAGCTACCAATGTAAGGTGGTGAAGCCGCTAAGAAGAGCCTTTATAAGCGTAACATAAGTGAATCGTTGTACGACCCTCCGTTAACGGAAACGTGTGAAAGACATTGATACACATGAACCAAAAATGGTGAACCATCAAGATAGGGGTTTCATTCCTACTCCTACGCAATTATTAAGCATGGTCGGAGGAGAGACGGACGCTACGTAAAGGGATTAAGGTGTTTTAAACGAAACTTGGTAAGCCCGATTCGTTCCTTTTTTTTAGAAATAAATAAAAGGTAGGGCGGTTGCAAAATCAACCGAAGACGGAGCGGGTAAAGGATGATGGAAAAAGCAAATGCTTCAATGTAATGTTGGAGATAGTTGCGATGCAACGAGCTGAAAGGCTGCCGACTTCCATCGGGTCTAAGATGACGAAAAACTTGTAAGGAAATTCTATTAAATTAATTAAATTAATTAAATTAAACCGAGGAAGCGGTAGATATGACTATCAATATACCAATCGCCTTATTACGGATAGGAC
>CAWVWD010000691.1:0-2426 GCA_963933585.1 uncultured Saprospiraceae bacterium | reverse complement strand
ATTTCTTACCAGGTTTCTGGAAAGGTTTTGGAATTTATTTCAATTATACATACACGAATTCTACCACAGATGGCATTCGAAACGGTGACGGAGAATTACGTACAGATGTGGCTTTACCGGGAACTGCACCGCATTTGGTAAACGGTTCTTTGTCTTATGAGAATGAAAAATTAGTCGTTCGTGCATCTTTGAATTACGCACATGATTATGTAGATGAAGTCGGTGGAAGTCCATTTTCTGATCGTTATTATGATCGCCAAATGTTCATTGACTTGAATGCGTCTTATGCTTTCACGGATAACTTACGTGTCTTCGTAGAAGCGAATAATTTAACAAATCAGCCATTGCGTTACTATCAAGGTGTTCGAGAACGCACGATGCAGTTAGAGTATTACAATGCTCGTTTTAATGTCGGTTTGAAGTTTGATTTATTCAGAAAATAAGCTTATAAATATCGAATATTAACTATTTGATATCCTACTTTTAAAACACCGAAATACTAAATATAATACCATTAGAGTTGTTAGACCGCTTCGCTACTAGATTTAAAATTTGAGATGTGAGATACTTTTGAAATAACCGAGATTTTGAGCTTAAATATTACGGTTTGTTCAAAATCAATAAAAAAGTGGTTGTTTTTAAAACTAGATTTAGTAGAAAAAAGCTAGAGTCATTGATTTTACAAGGCTAACAAGTTTAATAAATAAAGGCTTACGGAGCGATTCGTAGGCCTTATTTTTGAGCACAAACCGATACGGTTTCAAAACTAACAAATGAAAAATTTACTATTTATATTAATATCAATATTAAGCGTTTTTACGGCTTGCAAAAATGGTGAAACGGAACAACAAACCGAGCAAACACAACAAACGGATTCCACCACAATTCAACCAAAATTCATCACCGATACTACAGCGTATGATACGGATGATCCTGCAATTTGGGTGCATCCAACGGACGCTTCCAAATCATTGATTATTGGAACAGATAAAAATAAAGATGGTGCGTTATATGTCTATAATTTAGAAGGAAAAATCGTAAATCGAGTGGGTAATTTACAACGCCCGAATAATGTCGATATTGAATATGGTTTGCCTTTCGGCAATGACACCATTGATATCGCGGTAACAACGGAACGCCTGACGCATAAACTACGTGTCTTTAAATTGCCAGAAATGACTCCGATTGATAATGGCGGAATCGAAGTATTCCAAGGTGAAACAGCGGAAGAATTTCGAGATTTAATGGGAATTGCTTTATATAGAAACCCTGAAAATGGAAAAATTTATGCAATCGTTGGACGCAAAGATGGCCCAGCAATAGGCTATTTATGGCAATATGAATTATCGGCAAATAACGGCAAATCAGTCGAAGGACAATTGGTTCGTAAATTCGGACAGTACAGCCAAAATAATGAAATCGAAGCGATTGCAGTAGATGATAAAATGGGTTTTGTGTATTATTCTGATGAAGGAATTGGTGTGAAAAAATATTATGCAAATCCAGAAAAAGGCGATGAGGAATTATCATTATTCGCACAAGAAGGTTTTGCAGATGACCATGAAGGAATTTCAATCTATCCGACGTCAGATAGCACCGGTTATATTTTGGTTTCTGACCAACAATCAGATTATTTTCGAGTATTTAAACGAGAAGGTGACAACGAATTCATCACTACTTTACCCTTTGCCACGAAAGAAAGTGACGGTTCGGATTGTAGTTCAGTACCATTTAATGCAGATTTCAAAAAAGGTATTTTTGTAGCTATGTCCGAGGGTAAAACTTTTCATATTTATGATTGGGAAACAATTGAAAATCGGATTTTAGGAAAGTAGATTGAATATTTTAGATAAAATTAATTGTAGGGCTTCGTCAATCTTGGCGAAGCCTTTTATACAGTAATAACCTCTAAATTCTCAACATAAGTTAAATGCTTATCTCTCGTTATTAATGGAATATCATTGACTTTACAAATTGCAGCAATCCGAATATCATTTTCAGGAATCGGTCGTCCGATTTGTTTTAATTGTAATCGAACATTTGCGTATTCAATTGCAATTAATTCGTTGATATTCAAGACAATAATTCACCAACTACAATAACAGGCAAATATATTGTTTCTGTTTGATTTAATAATCTGATAACAGATTCATCACCATTTAATAATGCAATTGCAATATTTGTATCTAATGCATTCGTTCAGAAATCCTTGACGGTTAAACCGTGTCGGTTTTTAAAACCGACACGGTTTCTACGAGAATAAACTATCAATAACTTTTGAGCAGTTGCACTAATCATCAAATAATAATACCAATGAGATTAAAAGACTTTAATAATTATTCAAAATTCAATTTCAATAATTAGCTTTTATCCATCATTTTTTTTGTAAACCCTCTCTCAATCTCTCCCTTTAAAAAAGGATTGAG
>CAWVWD010000690.1:0-2436 GCA_963933585.1 uncultured Saprospiraceae bacterium | reverse complement strand
AAAAGATATAAAAAAAGCATGAATAGCATTAATTTCAAATTCATTATTAATAAAAATTCCTATCGGTGTACTTCGGTGAAATCGGTGTTCTCGGCGAATTCATCACGATAAAACCTTATCCAATCACATTCACCTCCGCCGAAATCGAAATCCCAAATTTCCCTTTTACAGAATCTTGAATCATCAACGCCAAATTCCAAACTTCCTCGCCAGTTGCGTTTCCATAATTTACCAAAACCAACGCTTGTTTTGCATAAGCACCAGTATTTCCAATGCGTTTGCCTTTCCATCCACATTGCTCAATCAACCAACCAGCAGGAACTTTCACCTTGCCGTTTGGTAAATCATAACCGATAATATTTGGAAATTTTATTTTCAATTCATTAAAAAAATTGGCTTCGATTTCAGGGTTTTTGAAGAAACTACCGGAGTTTCCGATTTCGGCAGGATTCGGTAATTTGGAAGAACGAATCTCGATAATTGCGTTACTAATTTCTTGAATCGTTGGATTCGTAATTTTTTTTTCGGTTAGAACAGTTTGAATTGCACCGTAATTAACATTCAAATTATGGTGCTGTTTTGTCAAACGAAAAATAACCGAAAGGATAATATAATTTCCTTTTTCGGTGTTTTTAAAAATGCTTTCTCGATATCCAAATTGACAACTTTCATTATCAAATTTCACGATTTTTTGAGTCGAAATATGATAAGCAGAAAGCTCAAAAAATACATCTTTTAATTCTACGCCATAAGCGCCAATATTCTGAATCGGAGAAGCACCAACGGTTCCGGGAATCAACGATAAATTTTCAACACCGCCAAAATTATTATCCAAACACCACAAAACGAATTCATGCCAATTCTCGCCACCTTTTGCCTCCACAAAAGCAAAATCTTTTGTTTCTTCGACAATTTCAATTCCTCGACAACCATTCTTCAGAATCAAACCATCAAAATCACGAACCAACAACATATTACTGCCGCCACCCAAAACCATTTTTGGAAGGTTTTGAAAATCGGAATTATTAAAAATCATATCTAAATCATTAGATGATTCAAACGCTGCAAAGTATTTTGCATTGACATCAATTCCGAAAGTATTGTAAGGTTTGAGTGATTTGTTTTGTTGGATTTGCATTTGGCGGTAGGAGTGAATTTTAATAAAATGGTAAAACGTTTATGACTAAAAAACTAAAAGAATATAAAAAGACCGTCATTCCGACCTGCGTTGGAATGACGGTCTTTTTTAGATTCTTAGATTTGTTTTTTATATTAAAATGACGGTTTCCTCTAATTCTTTCAGTGCGTGATTAATGTTTCAATCAAAGCAACCTCAATTTCTGTCTTTTCATTGATTTTCAATAATTCGACATCTGCCAATTCATTAATCATCAAAGGATCATAATCGGTTGTGATTTTCAAGTAATTATCAGTAAAGCCAGCCATTTTTCCGGCTTCTTTCGTATTTTCAAAAAGCACTTTTCGAGTTTGTCCGATGAACTGTTCGTAGAAATATCGCTTTTTCTTTTCTGACAAAATGCGTAACATTTCATTACGTTCTCGGCGAATATTCATTGGTACAGGATTTGGAAGTTCTGCTGCCAAAGTTTTTTCACGCTCTGAATAAGTGAATACGTGCAAATACGTGATATCCAATTCATTAATAAAGCGATAAGTTTCCAAAAAGTCTTCTTTTGTTTCGTTCGGAAAACCAACAATCACATCGACACCGATACAACAATGTGGCATAACTGCTCTAATTTTTTCTACTCGACTTGCATATAATTCTCGCTTATAGCGACGACGCATTTCTTTTAATTGTTTGTTATTACCGGATTGTAGCGGAATATGAAAATGCGGAACAAAGCGTTTTGATTGTGCGACAAACTCAATAACCTCATCCGTCAAAAGATTCGGTTCAATCGAAGAAATTCGAAAACGTTCAATACCTTCGACTTTATCTAATTCTTGAATTAAGTCGATAAACATTGCCGCTTTTTTCGGTTTTGTACCTTCTATAACTTCTGTTCCGTTACCAAAATCACCTAAGTTTACGCCAGTTAGAACGATTTCTTTTACGCCCATTTCGGCGATTTTTTTTGCATTTTCCACGACGCTTTCGACCGTATCACTTCTACTACTTCCTCGGGCTAATGGAATGGTGCAAAACGAACATTTGTAATCACAACCATCTTGTACTTTCAAGAATGAACGAGTTCTATCACCAAAAGAAAAGGAATTGACAAAATTTTTGGCCTCTTGAACTTCTCCTGCGAAGATCAAACCTTTGCCGGGGGCTTTCGATAAATCATCAATAAAGTCCAAAATTCTAAACTTCTGAGCGGCACCCAAAACTAAATCGACTCCTTCGATATTAGAAATTTCTTCTGGTTTTAATTGTGCATAACAGCCAATTACAACCACGAAAGCATTCGG